>NZ_RYYA01000002.1:0-282081 GCF_004378835.1 Campylobacter sp. CH246 | reverse complement strand
AAGAAGCTAAGCACATCGTGGGTGATGATACTACGCCTTACTGGCAGGGGGAAAGTAGCTCATTGCGGACTTGTTAAATGTCTTCATTACTTACTTTATATATAAATCCTATGTTTATTTTTATTGTTGTTTTAGATGGTGCTTAGAATCGTGTTTAAAAAAGAGTTTGTTACTGGTTAGGGTTTTTAGAGAGAATAGGGTGTTTTTAGGGGTTTGGAAAGTTTAATATATTTGTATGAAAAGTAAAATAAATTAAATTTTATTCACACATTCTTTAAAGACTTTTCCACGCTCTGCGTAAGAGTTGAACTGATCTAAACTTGCACAAGCGGGACTTAAAAGAGCCACTTCATTGACTCTTAAGTGATTTGAAATTTCATTTACAGCTTTAGATAAAACTTCACATTTATAGGCTTTCAAATTCGCTTTTTTTGCATAATCAAGCATTTTTTCAGTACTAATACCTATAGCATAGAGTTCTATGTTAAAATTTTTCATAAAATCAAATAAATTACTAAGATCTACACCCTTATCATCTCCCCCTATGATAAGATGGATTTTTTTATCTTTATAGCGATTAAGTGCAGCCATTACCGCACTTTCATTTGTAGCTTTAGTGTCATTTACCCAAAGCCTATTTTGACTGTCTTTAAGCTCTTCGAGTTTATTTTTTTCCATTACAAAGCTATTTAAAAGCTCATAGCTTAAAGTATCAAGTAGAATTTTTTCTATAGCTAAAGCCATGATAGCATCGAGTAAAAAAGGACTTTTAAAGGAAATTTTTTCCGTATCAATGCCAAATTTAACAGCTAGATCTTTTTCATCTTCATAGCTTATTTTATGAGCTTTTGTTGGAGTATTTGCATAAATTTTAGGCAGTATTGCTACATCACATTCATTCATTCTTTTTAAAACGCTTAGCTTATCTTGAACATAATTATCAAAACTTCCATGCCAAGAAAGATGATCAGGACTTATAGGTAAAAGTGCATAAATTTCAGGTTTAGCTTTATGAGTGTAGTGTAGGGTGAAAGATGAAGTTTCAAGTATCCAAAGTTTTGCATAAGGATCAAGCTCTGCTAAAGGAGTTCCAACATTTCCACCCATAACAGCACCAATGTGTGATAATAAATGTGTAGCCATTTGAGTGGTAGTGGTTTTGCCATTGGTTCCGCTTATCCAAACGGATTTTGGCATGATATCGTAAAAAAAGTCATATTCACTTTGTAAATTTTTTGCTTCTTGAATGAGTTTGTGCTTTGGTGGAAAACCTGGACTAGGAATTTCAATGTTGCTTAAATTATCATCAAAATCATTAGGATTTAAAAGTAAATTTCCTAGTGTATCTTTTTTTGTTTCTGTAAAATGATCATCATAAATATCAAAAGGTCCAAATTTATCTACTAAATTTTCAGCAATAGCACGTGTGGTTTTTCCGTATCCAAAAAGTGAAATTTTCATTATCTTAGCTTTATTGATGCAAGTGCAAGTAAATTTGAAAGTAAGGCTATCATCCAAAAACGCACTATAATTTTATTTTCCACCCAGCCAACTTTTTCAAAATGATGATGAATAGGCGCCATTTTAAATACTCTTTTATTAAAAATTTTAAAACTTCCAACTTGTAAAATTACAGAAACAGTTTCAAGAACAAAAACAAAACCTATGAGTAAAAGTAAAATTTCATTTTTGCTAATAACGGCTAAAAATCCTATAAAGCCACCTAAAGCTAAACTTCCACTATCTCCCATAAAAACTTGTGCAGGATAACAGTTGTACCATAAAAATCCCATTAAAGCACCGATTAGTGCTGCACAAATAATCACTACTTCACCAAGTCCTTGAATTTTTGGCAAAAGTAAATATTCACTATAATTTAAATTTCCACTCAAATATAAGAATATCCCTAAAGTAGATAAAGAAAAAATACTTGGAACTGTAGCTAAGCCATCAAGTCCATCGGTTAAATTTACAGCATTAGAGCTAGAAATTAAAACCAAAATCCAAAAAGCAATGGCAAAAATTTCCATATCAAAAAGAGGGTGTTTATAAAAAGGTATAAAAAGTTCCGTACTAAGCTCTGAACTAAAATATAAAGGTAAGATGCAGATAAGTCCAGCGATGATTTGTGCTAAAAGCTTCATTCTTGGACTAAGTCCTGAATGATTATCTTTTTTTAGAACTTTGCCTAAATCATCTATGAGTCCTATCAAACAAAAAAGTATTAAACAAAGTAAAGCACTTATAGCAAAAATATTATCAAATTTGATACAAAATAAACTTGCGATTACTGCAGAACTGATGAAAATAAGCCCACCCATGGTTGGAGTATGACATTTGGTTTTATGAGTTTCTGGGGCGTATTCGTAAATAGGTTGACTAGCATTTTTAGCCTTTGCCCAAGTAATAAATTTAGGCATTAAAAATAAAGACAAACATAAAGCGATAAAAAATGCAAATCCTGCACGCACACTAATATAAGTAAAAAAAGCATAATGACTTAAATCTGAAAGATAATACAAAACCTAGCCTTCTTTTTGGTTTTTAAAAGTTTAATTTTAGTAAAATCTAACCAAAAAAATTCTTATAAAAGAGAGAAAAATGAAGCAAAAATGCGTTTTAATTATCACAGATGGAATAGGGTATAATAAAAATAGTAAGTTTAACGCTTTTGAAGCAGCTAAAAAACCAAGTTATGAAAAGCTTTTTAAGGAAGTACCAAATTCTTTACTAAAAACGAGTGGTTTAGCTGTAGGTTTGCCAGAAGGGCAGATGGGAAATAGTGAAGTAGGGCATATGTGTATAGGAAGTGGGCGTATTATTTATCAAAATTTAGTGCGTATTAATAAAGCCATTGAAAACAAAGAACTTGAAAAAAATGAGAATTTACAAAAACTTTTAGCAAAATGTAAAAGAGTGCATATTATAGGGCTTTATAGCGATGGCGGGGTGCATTCTATGGATACGCATTTTAAAGCCATGCTTGAAATTTGTGCGAAAAATGGCAATGAAGTTTTTGCTCACGCAATCACTGATGGGCGTGATGTAAGTCCAAAAAGTGGTTTAAATTTTATAAAAGATTTAAAAGGATTTTGTGAAAATCTAGGTGTACATTTTGCTACGCTTTGTGGGCGTTTTTATGCTATGGATAGAGATAAGCGTTGGGATAGGGTAAAAGAGTATTATGAGTGTTTATTGGGTAAGGCTTATAAGGTGCCAAATTTATTAGAATACCTACAAAAATCTTACGACGAAAATATTACTGATGAGTTTATCAAAGCAGTGCAAAATGAGAATTATAAGGGTATGAGAGAAGAAGATGGCATCATCTTTATCAATTTTAGAAATGATAGAATGAAACAACTCGTTGAAGTGTTAAATTCTAAAGATTTTAAAGAGTTTGAACGCGAAAAAGTCTTTGAAAATTTACTTACTATGAGTGTTTATGATGATAAATTTAAACTCCCTGTGCTTTTTGAAAAAGAAAAAATTGAAAATACTTTAGCCCAAGTGATTTCTAAAGCAGGGCTTAGTCAGCTTCATACCGCAGAAACCGAAAAATATGCCCATGTAACTTTCTTTTTTAATGGCGGAAAAGAAGAGCTTTTGGAAAATGAAACAAGGGTTTTAATCCCAAGTCCTAAGGTAAAAACTTATGATGAAAAACCCCAAATGAGTGCTTTTGAAGTGTGTAATGCAGTGAAAAAAGGTATAGAAAAGGGCGAAGATTTTATAGTGGTAAATTTTGCAAATGGAGATATGGTGGGACATACAGGCGATTTTAATGCTGCTATAAAGGCTGTTGAGGCGGTGGATACTTGTTTGGGCGAGATTGTAGAATGTGCAAAAAAGCATGATTATGCTTTTATCATTACAAGTGATCATGGAAATTGCGAGGCTATGCAAGATGAAAAAGGAAATTTGCTTACCAATCACACCACTTTTGATGTTTTTGTTTTTGTGCAAGCAAAGGGAGTTTCAAAGATTAAAGATAATATGGGGCTTAGCAATATCGCTGCAAGCGTGCTTAAAATTTTAGACTTAGAAATTCCAAAAGAAATGAATGAGGCTTTATTTTAGTTTGTTTGCCTTTTTTATAAGAAATTTGTTAAGATTGCAATTTTTAAAATTAAACTTATTAAGGATAGATAATGAAATTTAGTGGAAAAAATGTTTTAATTACTGGAGCAAGTAAGGGAATAGGTGCTTCTATCGCAAAAACTTTGGCAGGTTTTGGGCTTAAAGTTTGGATCAATTATCGTTCAAAACCTGAACTTGCAGATGCTTTAAAAGATGAAATTATTGCAAGTGGTGGTGTTGCTGCTGTGATTAAATTTGATGCAAGCAAAGAAGATGAGTTTGAAAACGGCGTAAAAACTATAGTTGAGAGTGATGGAGAGTTAAGTTATCTTGTAAATAACGCAGGCGTTACAAATGATAAACTTGCTTTAAGAATGAAATTAGAGGACTTTAGTGGCGTTGTGGATACGAATTTAAGCTCAGCTTTTTTAGGTTGTAGAGAAGCTTTAAAAACCATGAGTAAAAAACGCTTTGGTGCTGTTGTAAATATCGCTTCTATTGTCGGAGAAATGGGCAATGCTGGGCAAGTAAATTATTCTGCTAGTAAGGGTGGAATGATAGCTATGACTAAATCTTTTGCTAAAGAAGGAGCAAGTAGAAATTTACGCTTTAATTGCGTAACTCCAGGTTTTATAAAAAGCGATATGACTGAAGTTTTAAGCAATGAAATCAAACAAACCTATCAAGATAATATCCCTTTAAAACGCTTTGCAGAGCCTGAAGAAGTAGCTAATTGTGTAGCGTTTTTACTTAGTGATTATGCCTCTTATGTGACAGGCGATGTGCTTAAGATCAATGGTGGTTTATATATGTAAGGAAAAATGATGGATTTAAAAGAAATAGCACAATTTTTAGATGATAATGCACCAGCATTTTTAGCCACTTTAGGAACTTGTGGAAATCCTAGAGTGCGTCCTATACAAAGTCCATTGCTTGTGGGAGATAAAATTTATTTTTGCACAGCAAATACAAAAGGACTTTTTAAGCATATAAAAAATTATAATGGTATTGAATTTTGTTCTTGTGCAAAAGATGGGACTTTTTTAAGACTTAGAGCTAATGCGGTTTTTGAACCAAATTTAGAAGTTAAAAAAATGATGTTTAAAAAATATCCTTATCTTGTAAATCTTTATGAAACTCCGCAAAATCCAAAATTTGAAGTTTTTTATCTTGATCATTTAAGCGCTAGAATGCAATTTATGAATGGAGAATTTAAGCTTTTTAAGGCTTAATGATTTGATAATTTTATTAACTATATATTAATTAAGATAAATATTATCTTAATTAATATTAACTTTTTGTTATTTTTTTAAGGTATAATCATTCCGTTTAATTTGCAAGGAATAGATTATGATATATTGCAAAAATTTTTTAATATTTATTTTATTATATTCATCTATCTTCTTTGATTACTTAATTTTATACTTTTTTATATTTACTAAATTATAAATTTGTTTTTAATCCATTTTATATTGAAAGGAGAGTTTGTTTTTGGATTTTTGGCATGCGGTTATGTAAGATTGACTTACATTAAAAATTATTATTAATTTTTTTAAATAAGGAGAATGATATGGGTGAATTTTCTAGAAGAGATTTTATAAAAACAGCCTGTATTAGTGTAGGAGCTTTAGCTGCAAGTTCAAGTGGAGTTTATGCTTTAGATGATTCATCTAAGATGGATAAAGATATAAATTTACCTTCTTGCGATGTTTTGGTAATTGGATCAGGTGGAGCAGGTTTGTGTGCTGCAGCCGCAGTGAGAAAAGAAAATCCAAAATTAAGCGTTGTAGTAGCTACAAAGATGATGCCATCGCGTAACGCAACTTGTATGGCAGAGGGTGGAATTAATGGAATTACTGATTTTTCTAATGGAGATTCCTATAAATTACATGCTTATGATACTATTAAAGGCGGAGCTTATTTGGTAGATCAAGACGCGGCTTTAAAATTTTGCGAATTAGCCGGAAAGGCTATTTTTAATATGGATTTTATAGGAACCTTGTTTTCAAGAAATGAGCAAGGTGGAGTAGCTCAGCGTTTAATGGGAGGAGCTTCTAAGAAACGCTGTAACTATTCTGCAGATAAAACAGGTCATATTTTAATGCATTCTTGTTTAGATGATGCTATTAGTAGTGGTGTGAAATTTTTAATGGATCATGAGCTTTTGGATATAGGTGTTGTGGATGGAAAATGCGAGGGTGTCGTTTTAAGAGATATACAAAGCGGTGGAATTTATCCTGTGTTATGCAAAGCTTTGGTGATTGCTACAGGGGGATATACAAGGATATTTTATAATAGAACTTCAACTCCTTTTATTGCCACAGGAGATGGCGTGGCAGCTGCTCTTAGAGCAGGACTTGGTTTTGAAGATCCTGAGATGATACAATTTCACCCAACAGGAGTTGCAAATGGTGGAACTCTTATTACAGAAGCGGCGCGCGGTGAAGGGGGATATCTTTTAAATAATCGTGGTGAGCGTTTTATGAAAAATTACCATGAAAAAATGGAGCTTGCACCGCGAGATGTGGTTGCGCGTGCTATAGAAACAGAAATTCGTGAAGGTAGAGGTTATGGCGAGGGACTTGGAGCTTATGTTTTGTGCGATGTACGCCACTTAGGAAAAGAAAAAATTTTAAAAGATTTACCAAAAATTCGTCACACTGCAATGCTTTTTGAAAATATTGATTTAGTAGATACTCCTGTACCTATCCGTCCAACGGCGCATTATTCTATGGGTGGAATTGAAGTGGCTAAATTTGAAGATATGAGTACTAAAATTGCTGGAATTTATGTAGGTGGAGAAGCTTCTTGTATTTCTATACATGGAGCTAATAGACTAGGGGAAATTCTTTAGCCGATGCAGTTGTAACGGGGCATTTAGCAGGCATTGGTGCGACAAATTATGCCAAAGATGCAAGTTTTGGAAAAGGGGCAAAAACTCATGAACTTGCTCAAAAATGGCAGGCTAGATTTAAAGAAATTACAAATAATGGCGGAAATGGTCAAGAAATGTATGAATTGCGAGAAGAGTTGGGAAGTCAAAATTGGGATAATATGGGGATTTTTAGAACTCAAGAAAAACTCGATCTTCTAGCAAAAAAATTAGAAGATATACAAGCAAGATATGAAAAAATTCGTATTCCAAATCCTAATGAAGTGATGAATACTGCTTTTACAGATTATGTAGAGCTTGGTAATTTGATTTTACTTTCTCGCTGTGCTTGTTTAGCAGCTAGAAATAGACTTGAAAGCCGTGGGGCTCATACTAGAGAAGATTATCCAAAGCGAGATGATAAAAATTTCTTAAAACATAGCATTGTAAATTTAGAAAATGATGAATTAAAACTTAGTTGTAAAGATGTCGTGGCAACTGAGTTTTCTCTTGATGGAAGGAGAGTACAATGAAAATCATCATAGATCGTTTTAATGGCAAGGAAAAATATGAACAAAGTTATGATATTGATGATAAGGATATACAAGGAAAAACTCTGCTCTCTCTTTTACTTTTTATTAAAAAAATAAAAGATATTACTTTAAATTTTACCGCCTCTTGTCAATCTGCGATTTGTGGGGCTTGTGCAGTTCGTGTGAATGGGCATTCTTATCTTGCTTGTGATACTAAAATGCAAGATTTATTAAAAGAATATGATAATCCTTTAAGTATACGCATTTCTCCGCTTGGAAATTTTAGAGTAATTTCTGATTTAATTGTGGATTGGGAGCCTTCTATAGAAAATTTAAGAAAAATTCGTCCTGCCATGGTGGCAAAAAATGAATTTTCAGCGGAAAAGGGCTGTAAACAAAGTCAAGAAGAATTTGATCGTATTAGCAAGCAATGGGATTGTATTTTATGTGGTAGCTGTGCCTCAGAGTGTAATAAATTAGAAGCAGATAGTAGCGATTATATGCAACCTTTTGTTTTTACTCATGCTTGGCGTGCAGCGGCAGACTCTCGAGGTAAGGATCCTATGTTGCATGTAAAACCCAGCGTAATGAATGGACTTTGGCTTTGTGTTCATTGTCAAGAGTGCGCTGATCGTTGTCCAAAGGGTATAAGTTCAGTAAGTGATATAGCAAATTTAAGAGTGATGGCGATTAAAAAAGGTTTAAATGAAGGCTTAGGGCCTGATCATGCTGAAGCTTTTTATAAAGATTTAGTTGAAGGTTCAGGACGCTTGAATGAAATTTATCTTGCTTTGCGTTCTGAGGGTGTTATAGGTTCTATGGGTAAAACAGATATAGCTTTTAAACTTATGCGTGCAGGAAAAATGAATCCTATGCATGTTTTTGGCGAGGATGAAATAGAAGGTCATAAAGATTTGGTTAAAATGATAAAGGCGGCACAAGAAGCTGCTGTTAAGGAGTAAAATATGCAAAAAGAATACGCTTTTTTTCCAGGTTGTGTTTTATCTCAAGCTGCAAAAGAATCTAAAATTTCACTTGAAGCTATTGCACCTATTTTGGGTTGGAAGTTGAATGAAGTTAAAGGATGGAGTTGTTGCGGGGCTTCTCAAGCGCAGTGTGTTGATCCTATTGCGACTTTGGTAGCTAATGCAAGAAATATTGCTTTAGTGGAAGAGATGAAAATGCCAATGCTTACAACTTGTAGTACTTGTATGCTAACTTTAACTAAAGCAAAAAATACTCTTGATAAGGGTGCAAAAGAACGCATCAATACTTTTTTAGCACAAGGTGGAATGAAATATCAAGGTTCAACGCCTATTACAAGTCTTTTGTGGGAGCTTTATGGGGATTTGGATAATTTAAAAAGCAAGGTAAAAAAGCCACTTTCAAATTTAAAAGTAGCTTTATTTTATGGTTGTCATAGTTTAAGACCTGAAGATGCCTTCGGTAAAAAAGAAAATTCAACCAATTCAAAAAGTTTTGAAAGTGTAGTAGAAGTTTTAGGGACTAAAATAGCTCTTTTTGAAAAACGCCTTGATTGTTGCGGTTTTAATGCTTCTTATCCTGCAGAAAAATCTGTGAAAAAAATGTCTAGTCAAATTGTTAATAATACAAGTGAAAATCAAGCTGATTGTGTTGTAACACCTTGTCCACTTTGTCAAATGTAGCTTGATATCTATCAAGAAAGATTTCGAGATTATACTAATTCTAAAGCAAGATTACCTATTATTCATTTATCACAATTAGCAGGGCTTGCATTAGGACTTTCTAAAGAAATGGTTGGTTTAGATTATAATATTATTGATGCAAGTAAAATTGCATAAAAACATGGGCAAAAAGCCCATGTTTAAAGATTTAATTCCATTCTTAAAGAATGCTCCCAAAAAGCCACTTCTAAGCGTGTTACAGTATGAAAAATTTCGCTGAGTTTTTGGAATTTTTGTGCACTAACACTTGAAGTATAAGAATTAACAAAATCTTCAAATTCTTTAGCTTCATTTTGAAAATTTTCACTTCCATAGGTCAAAATCCATTCTTTGTAAGGATGATCTTTTAAATTTTCATTTTTTAAACGATTTATAATTTCAGCACCTATTTTTGCATAGCCTATAGCGCAAGCACTAAGAGCAACTAACATATCTAAAAAATCTCCATTTTCACCTACGCTTAACATATAACGCGAATAGGCTATATTGACTAAACTTTCATCTTTTGTATCGAGTTCATCTGCATTAATGCCAAAAGATAAAATTGCACGATGAAGTTCCATTTCTCCTTCAACTATATAATTTTGAAATTTCATAGCAAAACGAAGTTCTTTTGCAGTATTTGAATTAAGTGCTAATCTTGCATAACATTTTGCGTAATTAAGCAAATAAATATAATCTTGCTTGAGATAAAAAAGAAAATTTTCTTGCTTTAGGCTTTTATCTTCTAATTTTTTAACAAAATCATGATGTAGATAAGCATCCCAAATTTTTTGATTTTCTTTGATTAAATTAGAGAAAAGCATCGTTTTTCCTTTATGTTTTAATATTTTATTTTCAAGTATAATGAAAAACTATAAATATTTTAAGCTTTTTATAGTAAAATACGCTTTATTTTAATTTTTTGAAGGAGAACAAATGGCAACATTTGATGATGTAAAAGCAGTAGTAGTAGAGCAATTAAGCATTGATGCAGATGCAGTTAAAATGGAATCAAAAATTATTGAAGATTTAGGTGCTGATTCTTTAGATGTTGTAGAGCTTATTATGGCTTTAGAAGAAAAATTTGAAGTAGAAATTCCAGATAGTGATGCTGAAAAATTAATTAAAATTGAAGATGTTGTAAATTATATTGACAATTTGAAAAAATAATTTTTTTTCTTGCAAGGAGCTTATTCTTGAAAAGAGTTGTAGTTACAGGTATTGGTATGATCAATGCCCTTGGTTTAGATAAGGAAAGTTCATTTAAGGCAATTTGCAATGGAGAAAGTGGGGTAAACAAAATCACTCTTTTTGATACTACAGATTTTCCTGTTCAAATTGCAGCTGAAGTTAAGAATTTTGATCCATTAGAGGTTGTTGATGGTAAAGAAGTAAAAAAGATTGACCGTTTCATACAGCTTGGAATTAAAGCAGCAAGAGAAGCGATGCAGGATGCTGGATTTAGCGAAGAATTAGACAAAGAAGAATTTGGTATTGTTTCAGCTGCCGGTATTGGAGGTTTGCCTAACATAGAAAAAAATTCCGTCATTTGTTCCGAGCGAGGTCCGCGTAAAATTTCCCCTTTTTTCATACCTTCAGCACTTGTAAATATGTTAGGAGGTTTGATTTCTATAGAGCATGGACTTAAAGGGCCAAATATTTCTTGTGTTACAGCTTGCGCAGCAGGAACCCATGCTATAGGAGAAGCTTACAAAAGTATAGCTTTAGGAAATGCCAAAAAAATGTTAGTCATAGGCGCAGAAGCCGCTATTTGTCCTGTGGGTATAGGTGGTTTTGCTTCAATGAAAGCTTTATCAACTAGAAATGAAGATCCACAGCATGCTTCAAGACCATTTGATAAAGAAAGAGATGGTTTTGTTATGGGAGAAGGTGCTGGAGCTTTAGTTTTTGAGGAATATGAAGAGGCTAAAAAACGTGGTGCTACGATTTATGCTGAATTAATTGGATTTGGAGAAAGTGCAGATGCACATCATATTACTTCACCAACTTTAGATGGGCCTTTAAGAGCTATGAAAAAAGCTTTAAATATGGCAGGGAATCCAAAGGTAGATTATATTAATGCACATGGAACTTCAACTCCTGTAAATGATAAAAATGAAACAGCAGCAATTAAAGAGCTTTTTGGTAATAATATCCCACTTGTAAGTTCCACAAAAGGACAAACAGGTCATTGCTTAGGCGCTGCAGGTGCAATTGAAGCAGTTATTAGTGTTATGGCTTTAAGAGATGGGGTGGTTCCACCTACAATCAATCAGCTTGTAAAAGATGAGGAATGTGATCTTGATTATGTTCCAAATATATCAAGAAAATCGGATTTAAAAGTGGTAATGAGTAATTCTTTTGGTTTTGGTGGCACAAATGGCTGTGTTGTATTTAAAAAAGTAGATTAATATGGCTTCTTATCTAGATTTTGAAAAAAATATTCAGCAAATTGATGAGGATATTATCAACGCTCAGATTAAAGGAGATACTGAAGCTGTATCGATTTTAAAGAAAAATCTTGAAAAAGAAATTTCTAAAACTTATAAAAATTTAAGCGATTTTCAACGTTTGCAATTGGCACGCCATCCAGATCGTCCTTACGCTCTTGATTATATTGAACTTATTTTAAACGATGCTCACGAAATACATGGTGACCGTGCTTTTAGAGATGATCCTGCTATTGTTTGTTTTATGGGTTATTTAGGAGAGAAAAAAATAATTGTAATTGGTGAGCAAAAAGGGCGTGGAACAAAAGATAAAATCGCTAGAAATTTTGGTATGCCACATCCTGAAGGTTATCGTAAAGCTTTAAGGGTAGCAAGACTTGCAGAGAAGTTTCAAATTCCTATCTTATTTTTAATAGATACTCCAGGTGCTTATCCTGGTGTAGGTGCTGAAGAAAGAGGGCAAAGTGAAGCTATCGCTAGAAATTTATATGAATTAAGTGATTTGAAAATACCGACCATTGCTATAGTTATTGGAGAAGGCGGTAGTGGTGGGGCACTAGCTATAGGGGTTGCAGATAGACTTGCAATGATGAAAAATTCTGTTTTCTCAGTAATTTCTCCTGAAGGTTGTGCTGCAATACTTTGGAATGATCCTGCAAAAAGTGAAGCTGCAACTAAGGCTATGAAGGTAACAGCTGATGATTTAAAATCTCAAGGTTTAATTGATGATGTGATAGATGAGCCTACAAATGGTGCGCATCGTAATAAAGAAGCTGCAGCAGTAGCTATTGCTGATTATGTAAAAAAATCTCTAAATGAACTTGAAAATATTGATACGCGAGAACTTTCTGCAAATCGTATGCAGAAAATTTTAAAGCTTGGAGCCTATCAAGAGGCTTAAGCTTTTGCTTCACTTTTTTAAATAATTTTATTATCAATAATTATTATCAAAATTAAGTTAATTAAAAGTATTCTTTTTTTATACTTCAAAAATGATTTTAAATATTAAAATAATTATTTTTTAAAGGAATTAATTTGACTCAAATCAAAAATATAAAATTTAAAAAAAGTTTACTGTGTTTTTTAATTTTATCTGGAGCTTTATTGAAAGCAGAGGAAAAATATCAACTTAATGATGTTGTGGTCAGTGCTAGTGGTTTTGAACAAGATTTGGTTGATGCGCCTGCTAGTATTTCTATCATTACAAAAGAGGAGCTTGAAAAAAAGCCAATTAAGGATATAGGAGAGGCTATAGGAGATATTCCAGGTGTAGATGTAACTATGAATAAGACAGGCACTTATGATTTTAGCATACGAGGTTTTGGTAGTTCTTATACTTTAGTCTTAATTGATGGAAAACGTCAAAGTGTTGCAAATGGATTTTATGATAATGGCTTTAGCGGCAGTGAGTCAGGTTATCTTCCACCTTTATCTATGATAGAGCGTATTGAGGTTATACGTGGTCCAGCTTCTACACTTTATGGTAGTGATGCTGTAGGCGGTGTGATAAATATTATCACTAAAAAAAATCCTGATAAAATCGAAGCAAATATAGAATTTAATACTCTTTTACAACAGCACTCTAATCACTATGGCAATGCTGGGGGATTTAACGCTTATGTAGCAACCCCTTTGATTGAAGATACATTATCAATTTCTGCAAGGTTGAAGTATTATGATAAGGCAGCTTCTGATTTAAAATGGCCTACACCAGTTTGGAATAATGGCAACCAAAGACCTGATAATTACCAAATTGCTAGTCATAGTCCAGGTGCTTTTACTAGCTTAGGTTTTGGTTCTAGGCTTAATTGGACAGTAGATGATAAAAATAATATATATTTTGATATTGAGCGATATATTAATGAAATTTCGGTGAATTCTACAAGTAGCAGGGCTATTAAAAGTGAAAGACAACTTTTTAAGGATAATATTGTTTTAAATCATGATGGTAGCTATGATTTTGGTTCAACTAACTCATATTTACAATATGGTAGCACTAAGGATAAGGAGCTGCATAGTCAAATTTGGGTAGGAGAAGGTAAGGTTGTTTTACCTTGGAATTTAGGTCAATACGGTAATTTAGTAAATACCTTTGGTGCAAGGATTGATTATGAGATGTTAAAAAATGATCAAGCAAGCGCAGGTAGTCAAATAAGAGGTAAAAATCTTAATCAAACCACGGTTGCGCTTTATGGGGAAAATGAGTATTTTATAACAGATGATTTGATTTTTACTACAGGGTTGCGTTATATTTATAGCGATTTGTTTGATTCTGAATTTACACCTAGGGTTTATTTGGTTTATCACTTAAATGATAATATAGCCTTTAAAGGAGGTGTTTCAAAAGGTTATAAAACTCCTGCTGCTAAGGAGTTGACAAATGGATATTATAATTATACCAATGGTAATGCTTATTTTGGAAACCCTAGCTTAAAACCAGAAGAAAGTATAAATTATGAATTGGGTGTTGATTTTAGAGTATTTGATTTTGCACATTATTCTATCACAGGATTTATTACTGATTTTACAAATCAAATCAGTAGTGAAGATTTAACAGGTACGCAAAATGGTATTAGTTGTAGTAATAGCACTGTTTGTACCCGTCCTATTAATCTTGGAAAAACACAGACTAAAGGTATAGAATTTGCATTTAATACCAAAACTTACAATGGTTTTAGTCTAAATTCAAGTTATACTTTTATGGATAATCGCTACAAAGATGGTCAAAAAAATTGGTTTGGTGGTTATAGGATAGAAAATTTACCAAGGCATATAGCAATGTTAAAATTAAACCATGAGAGAGGTAAATTTAGTTCCTATATAAAAACACGAGTAAGACTTGATACTATAGCTAAAGCAAAAGGTGGTGGTAATGGTAGTTTGCCATGGCAAAAATATAAGCCTTTTTATATAGTGGATTTAGGGATAAATTATAAAATCAATAAGCAATCTAGTTTAAGTTTTGCAGTACAAAATCTTTTTGATAAAAATTTCTTTGATCCGCAAGTTACTAAGTGGAATGGAGTTAATCCTGCTGGATATGCAAATCGTTATCAAGACTATACAGAAGGAAGAAGTTTTTGGTTGAGCTATAGACATGATTTTTAATTTTTTAAGGCTTTAATCACCTTTATATTTTCAAAAAAGCAAAAATAAAGTACAATGTAAAAAAATAAATAAAGGTTTCACTATGGCGTTTAAAAAATTAAAAGAACTTTCTTTTGAAAAATCAAAATATATTAAGCCTAAGAGATTTGCCTATGAAAGCAATGGTAGGCTTTGTACTTGGGATTTTATAGAATCTAAAGATAGTGTTTCGGTGCTTTTGTATCATAAAGAATTGGAAAGTTTTATTTTTGTACGCCAGTTTCGCATACCGCTTTGGTATCATCAAATGCATGATAAAGATTATATAAAAGATGATAATATGGGCTATACTATAGAGCTTTGTTCAGGGCTTGTAGATAAAAAATTATCTTTAGAGGAAATAGCAAAAGAAGAATGCATAGAAGAACTAGGATATGCTCCTAAAAATTTAGAAAAAATAGGAGATTTTTATACAGGGTTTGGTTCAGGTGTAAGTAAGCAAAGCTTTTATTTCGCAGAAGTTGATGAAAAGGATAAAATTTCTTCTGGAGGTGGAGTTGATGATGAAGAGATAGAAGCTGTTTATGTTAAAGTAGAAGATTTTGAAAAAAAATGTAAAAATATGATAAGAACACCCTTGCTTGATTTTGCTTATATGTGGTTTTTAAAGGAGAAGTGGGGAAAATTAAAGATTATTTAGGTTAAACCTTAAAAAGGTTCAACCTAGGATTTTAATGGCTTGACTCATCAAGCATTTCTTTAAATACATTGAAAAGATCAAGAGATGCATTTTCGGCAACTTCGCATTTCTTAATTATGCTGTGTTGAGTAATATCTTTGCTAATATCTTCTGTATTTGCTATTGTTATAGCATTATTCATATTTTCATGAACTTTTTCATGTGGCTCGTTAATTTTTAAGAAGCTTTTATTTTGCCCAAATCTTTCTTTTCCTGTGCTAGCAAGCCATTTTCCTAAGCGACAAGATGTATGGTCAGCTAATTGCTTTCCTGATTTGGAAAAAATTTCTTTATAACCATTTAATTTAAAAGCTATATGATCTAGTTTTGCTAAAGATACGAAAGCTTCTGAAGCGATACCAACTGCATTTGAATTAGTAGAATGCGCTTCATTTACCAAGTGGGTAAATTTTTCGGAAAAACTCATAATATGAGCATTAGAATCTATGGAAATTTTTTCAACTTGCTCACTTTGAGTATACATTTCATTTGCATTTTGCTTTAGAAGATTAATATTCATTTCAACTTCTGTGGTTGCTTTTTGTGTTTTTTCAGCTAGTTTTCTTACTTCATCGGCAACAACAGCAAAACCACGCCCATGTTCACCTGCGCGTGCAGCTTCTATAGCAGCGTTAAGGGCTAAAAGATTAGTCTGATCAGAAACATCTTTAATTAGATTAATTACATTAGTAATTTCATCTACACTTCTATGCAATGTTCCTGCAACATCTCTTGTTTTATTGGCTGATTCTGTAATATCCCCTAAGGAAGCATTGATAGAATTAGCAATATGGTTAAGTTCATCCATTTCAGCAAGAGAAGTTTTAGAATAGCTAGAGATAACTTCTGCCTTATTTACATTTTCTAACATATCGCCTTGAACAATAGTAATATTTTTTAAAACCCCAGTTAATAAAACATTTAAAAGATCTGTTTTAAGTTTAGACTCTAAAGCCGCTTGTTCTAATGATGTAATTTTATTTTTTAATTCTAAATTTTCCGATTGAAATTTTTCAATTTTATGTGCAAGATTTTTATTTTCTTCTTCAAGTTTTTGAAGATCAGAATGGTTTATTTTACTTCCAAACATTGTTTTGCCTTATTTTTTATAATTTGCTAGATATTGGCTAAGTTCATCTTTTACATGAAGCTTTTCTTTTTTTAAGGTTGAAATTTCCATGCTGCTAAGAGAAGTTCTACCTTCTTCTGCATCTTTAATCATGTCATCAAGTTCATTATGACGATCAAATAGTTTATCAAAATGAGCATCTTTACCTTTTAGCTCTGACATTAATTCTCTATATTCATGTAGCATAAACTCTCCTTGTATTAGTGAAATTTAAAATTCATTTAACAAGGTATTTTACACTATTAAAAGATATTTTTGGCTTAAAAAATAATAAAATTAATAATAATTTTTAAATGTGTGTTATATAAGTGATTTATTAAAGTTTATTTTTAAATTGGAAATTTTAAAATTGAGGAATAAATCCTCAAAATTATTTAGAATTTTGTTTTTTTAGAGTTCTTAGAGTAGAAGCTGCGATTCTCATTTTTCTCGTGGTGCCATCTTCTAAAGTTACACGAACTGTTCTGAGATTAGGTAAAAAGCGTCTTTTTGTTTTATTGTTAGCATGGCTGACATTATTACCCACCATTGGACCCTTGCCTGTGATTTGACATACTCTTGCCATTTTCTTGTCCTTATGAAAATTTTTAAATGGAGATTTTATCAAAATTAAGCTTAAAATATTCCATAATTTATAGTTTTTTTAATATATAAGTCGATAAAATATTATTTATCACATTTATATATACTTTAAGGTTTTGATCATGTATGTAGCTCCAAGTTTATTGTCTGCAAATTTTTTGAAATTAGAAGAAGAAGTTAAAGCTATTGAAGCTGCAGGTGCAGATCTTTTACATATTGATGTAATGGATGGACACTTTGTTCCAAATTTGACTTTTGGACCTTGCGTGATCGAAAAAATTTCAACTATTAGTAAGTTGCCATTAGATGTGCATTTGATGGTTAAAGATGTAAGTAAATTTATAGATCTTTTTATCCCTTTGAAACCAAAATTCATTTCTTTTCATATGGAAAGCGAAGTTCATCCTATAAGACTTTGTGAATATATAAGAAGTCAAGGAATCCATCCTGCTATTGTTTTAAATCCGCACACTCCTATTGATTCTATTAAACACATGCTAGAATTTGTAGATATGGTACTTTTAATGAGTGTTAATCCTGGATTTGGTGGACAAAAATTTTTACCTTTGGTACATGAAAAAATCAAAGAATTGCGCCAAATGATTGATAAAAAAAATGCTAAAGTTTTTATAGAGGTTGATGGTGGTGTTAATGGTTTAAATGCTAGCGATTTAGAGGAATCCGGAGCTGATATTTTGGTGGCTGGAAGTTATATTTTTTCTTCTAATGATTATAAAACTGCAATTTCATCTTTAAAGCTTGAATTTTGAGTTCACAGCAAATTGATCAGATTATTTCTATATTAAATAAGCAAAGCAAGCCTTATGATTGGGTGATGCAAGAGTTTGCCAAAGTTGAAGAATTAAAAAATTTTGATTTAGATTTGGAAACTTTTGAGCTTTTGGGTTTGGGCTTAACTTTGAATAAAGATAATATTTTTACCCTTAAAACACGCACAACAAAAATTAAAGATGAAATTTTTTGTATAGTAGATATAGAAAGTACTGGCGGCGTAAGTAAGGGGGAAATTTTAGAAATTGGAGCAGTAAAAATTCAAAATTCTAAAGAAATTGGACGCTTTCAAAGTTTTGTTAAAGTAAAAGAAATTCCAGAAAATATAACCGAACTTACGGGTATTACTTATGAGATGGTGGAAAATGCTCCAAGTTTAGCAAAGGTTTTAAGTGATTTTAGGCTTTTTTTAAAAGACAGTATTTTTGTAGCGCATAATGTGCGTTTTGATTATAGTTTTATTTCTAAGGCTTTAAATGAGTGTGGTTTTGGCATTTTGCTTAATCGTCGTATTTGCACTATAGAATTTGCACAATGTTGTATAGAAAGTCCAAAATATAAACTAGAGGTTTTGAAAGAATTTCTGGGCGTGGAAAATACGCATCATAGGGCTTTAGATGATGCTTTAGCAGCTGCTGAAATTTTTAAATATTGCCTTGGAAAACTTCCTTATCATATAAAAACTACAGAAGAACTTATAAATTTTACAAAGACTGCACGCATAAAGCAAAAATAAATATTTAAAGTGTATAATTAAAACATAAATGACGGGAGCTTGTGTAACAGGCTGAGAGTAAGCTAAAAGCTTAGACCGAACCGGATCTGGATAATGCCAGCGTCGGGAAGATTTATAAATTTCAATACTTTAAAAATTTATACTCACCCTTCATTTATCCAAATTTTTTAAAGGATAAATTTATGAAAACTCAAATGAATTATGCCAAAGAAGGTATTTTTACTAAAGAAATGCAGATTGTTGCGCAAAAAGAAAATTTAAGTAAAGATTTTTTGCTTGAAAATATTGCTTGCGGTAAAATTATTATCCCTGCAAATATTAATCATAAAAGTCTTGATCCAAATGGTATAGGTTTTGGACTGCGTACTAAGGTTAATGTAAATTTAGGAGTTTCAAATGATTGCGTTGATTATAGCGAGGAAATGAAAAAAGTAGAGCTTGCTCATAAATTTGGCATAGAAGCGATTATGGACTTAAGCAATTATGGCAAAACAAGTCGTTTTAGAGACGAGCTTGTTAATGTTTCAAAAGCTATGATAGGAACAGTTCCTGTATATGATGCGGTAGGATTTTTAGAAAAAGATTTAAAGCAAATTAATGCCAAAGACTTTTTAGATGTTGTATATCATCATGCTAAAAGTGGGGTTGATTTTATGACAATTCATGCAGGTATTAATTCTCGCGCAGCGCATATTTTTAAACAAAGTAAAAGACTTACAAATATAGTTTCAAGAGGAGGCTCTGTACTTTATGCTTGGATGATGATGAAAGATGCTGAAAATCCTTTTTTTGAGTATTATGATGATTTGCTTGACATTTGTTTAAAATACGATGTAACTTTATCTTTGGGCGATGCTTTGCGTCCTGGCTCTACTCACGATGCAAGTGATGGGGCACAAATTTCAGAACTTATAGAATTATCACTCCTTACTCAAAGGGCTTGGGATGTTGGGATTCAAGTAATGATAGAAGGTCCAGGGCATATGGCTATTAATGAAATAGAGGCAAATATGCAATTAGAAAAGCGTTTATGTAAAGGAGCGCCTTTTTATGTCTTAGGACCTTTGGTAATAGATATTGGCGCAGGGTATGATCATATTAGTGGTGCTATTGGAGGAGCTGTGGCTGCAGCTAGCGGTGCTGATATGCTGTGTTATGTAACACCTGCTGAACACTTAAGACTTCCAAATTTAGAAGATGTTAGAGAGGGTATAGTTGCGACTAAAATTGCAGCTCATGCAGGAGATATAGCTAAACTTCCAAAAGAAAGAGCAAGAGATGATGAGATGAGTAAGGCTAGGCAAGAGATAGATTGGGAGAAAATGTTTAAACTTGCTATTGATGGAGAAAAGGCCAAAAAAATGTTTAATGAGCGTCGTCCTGATGATTTAAACTCATGTTCCATGTGTGGAAAAATGTGTGCAATGAATACTATGAATCAAATTTTAAAAGGCGAAGATGTGAGTTTAGCTTGAATAAACTTTGAGAGTAAGATCTATAGAGATACCTTGCTCTCCTGCTTTAAGATTAAGTGGATAATCAAGCTTGATTAAGTTATTATAGTTTTTTAGAGCATCAATAAAATCATAAAGCCTTCTAGGATTGTTCATTGTCGCTTTAATGGCTAAGCGGTTTTTTAGATATTTTTCTTGTTTTTCGGGCTTAGTTTCTTGAATTTTTACATTTTGAAAATATTTTTGTAAAAAAATATCAAAATTTCCTATATTAAAATTTTGCTCAAATTGCTCTAAACTTTTGTTATTTTCGCTTCTTAGAGTTGATATTTTATCTTCGCTAAAGTCAAATTTTAATTTAGCGGCCTTTAAGATAGCAAGTTGTGAGTTTTCTCTAAGATTTGCTTGTTTATAATTTTTTAATGTCGGTAAAAGTAAAAATAAGATCAAGGCTGTGCAAACGCTTATAAAACTTAACGCGCAAATGATAAGCTTTAATAAATCAATTTCTTCTAGACTTTTATCTTTCATCTGCAACTCCTGGAATTTGTTTACTAATACTAACAAAACGATACCACCCATTATCTAAGCGATAATAGGTTGTATAGCTTTGATCAAAGATGCTTTTTAAAGGGGTTTCTAAAAGTAGAGTAAACATTTCTCTTGTAGGAGTGACTCCGATAAGTTTTAAGGAATATTCGTCTTGTTCAACACTTTCAAGAGTAATATTATCAGTTTTTACAATAATATCAAATAGATTTCTTAAGCTTTCTTTAACAATTTGATTTTGAGTGTTAAAATTTTTCGCTATTTGGCTTTGATCAAATAAAATTTCATAAAGCATTTCATTTTGCTTAGTTTGATTTTGAAGCACTATAACTTGTTGTTTTTCATCATTGATAGAGCTATTGATTAATGCAATTTTTATTGTATATGTAAAATATACTAGCAAGATAAATAATATACTAAAACCAAAAAGTCCTAGCCAAATTTTATCAAAGAGTGTGAAAATAGGTTTTTTTCTTGGCTGTATGAAGCTATAAGTCATTTAAGCTCCTTTCGCATCAACTCTATCATAAGATCTAAGGTGTTGATTTGTTTCGTTTTTATCTCTAAAAAAGTTTCACTTTCTAAAAAATCAATAGCACTTATGTTAATATCTGATTCGCTATATAATAAAATACCATTGATAAATACCCCAGCATATTTATCATCATTGTAAAATTTTTCAATGCTCGTAATAATATAACGGCAAAGTTCCATATCATTGCTAAATTGATTTAATTCATCAAGATTAAAATTATCATTATTATCCAAAGTTTCAAGATTATTTTCTTGATCAAGTAGATCAAATTTATTATTTAAGGCTTCATTGAAGTTATCTAAGGTAACTTCAGTATCATCGTTGTTGTTTTCAATTTCTTGATTATCTTCTGATGGAAGTTCAAGCTCTAAACCTAATTCTTGCTCAAATATTTTAAAATCACCGTATAAAATAGTATTGCCTTTAGCAACAATAATTGCCAAAAGATGTCCTTGTTTAAATCCATAAAGTAAAATTTGATCATCAGGCTGTTTTTCTTTTTGTATATTGTAGTAAAGAAGGGCAAAAGGGGAATATAAAAAATCTAAACCTCTATATTCTTCAAAAAGCTCGCTATAATATTCCACATGTTCGGTAGCCGTATAAACAAGGGCATTATTAAACAAAATATACTGTAAGCTGATTTTTCCTATATTAAAGTGCTCACAATCTTGAATATTTGTACTAGGTATTAATCCTTGTTCTTTGGCGTCTAAAAATAAAGCAGTGTGGTAAAATAAGAAATGCTTGCTTAAATTTTTTATGTATTCTAATAAATTTTCACTTTTATCAAAAGTTTTTTCATTGCTACTGATTAGTTTATTTCCTTTGTAAATAGAAGCTTTTACAATATTTTTTTTATCTTCTAAAATAATACTAATAAAAAGTTGTGGAAATATTTTTTTAAGTAAAAATAACATTTCATTCCTTTATCAAAAGTTTTTTCATTGCTACTGATTAGTTTATTTCCTTTGTAAATAGAAGCTTTTACAATATTTTTTTTATCTTCTAAAATAATACTAATAAAAAGTTGTGGAAATATTTTTTTAAGTAAAAATAACATTTCATTCCTTAAATTGATCAGCTAAGATAATTTTATCAAATTGTTCCATTAGAAATTCTTTAGCTTTTTCTTTATCTAAAGATAAAATATCCAAAGGTTCACTTAGACTATAAGTAATCTTACTAAAAGGTTTTGGCAAGATCATCTTATCCCAACTTTTAAATTCCCAAAAACGATTTGCTTCATAGTTTAAAATTCTTATCTTTAGTTCTTTTTTTTGAGCCAAAATGATAGAACCATCTGAAATACTATGATAAGGCCCACGTGGACCATCGGGCGTGATAACTATATCGTCATTTTGTTCTAAAACTTTAAATGCAGCTCTAAGTGCACTGCTAGCACCCCTTGAAGTGCTTCCTCTTACAGTATCAAGACCGAAAAGCTTGATGATTTTTGCAATTTGTTCTCCATCTTTATGGTGGGAGATCATGACATAGGCTTTTTTATTTTTTTGTCTATAATGTCTAAACGCAAAAGGCATGAGTGCTAATTTTCCATGCCAAAAAAGTATCACACTAGCTTTACGGTCAACTTTTTCACCTTTATAGTGCTTTTTACAGCTTAAAAAAATAAGCCATTGCAAGATGAAAATTATATATGTTAAGCAATGGATTTTAAACGATTTCCCCATATAAAACCATACGCTTTGCATTAGTGATTTTTACTTCTTTAAATTGCCCTAAAAGTTCTTCGCTACCTTCAACTTGAACTAAAAAATTATTATCTGTTCTTCCAGCAATGCTATTGCCTGCTCTTAATTCTTCAAATAAAACTTTAAAAGTTTTATTTTCTTGTTTTTTTACAATTTCATCTAAAATTTCACTATGACGATTTTGTAAGGTGCTAAGTCTTCTTGAAGCTGTTTCTTCATCGATTTGATTAGGCATGGTTGCGGCTTTTGTTAAAGGGCGTTTGGAGTATTTAAAAGAAAAAATTTGTTCAAAACGTACTTTTTCCAAAACATCCATAGTTTCTTCAAAATCTTTTTCACTTTCCCCTGGAAAAGCTACAATAATGTCTGTAGAAATGCTAACATTTGGACAAAGTTCTCTAAGTTTTAAAGCTCTATTTAAATACCATTCTTTAGTATAGCCACGCTTCATAGCTTTTAAAATTTCACTTGAGCCGCTTTGTAAAGGCATATGCATGGATTTGCAAACTTTTGGATTATTGGCAAAAACTTCTAAAAATTTATCATCCATATGCAAAGGATGTGGACTTGTAAAGCGAATGCGTTCCAAATCTTCTATGGTGCTAAGTTCTTCTAAAAGATCTGAAAAGTCCATTTTTTTATGTTCGTTTCTAAATCTTTTGCCGTAGTTATTGACATTTTGTCCTAGCAAAAAAATCTCTTTAGCACCTTTTTCAACAGCTTTTTGAGCTTCTTTGTAGATAATGTTAAAAGGTATGGAAATTTCATCTCCTCTAGTATGTGGCACTATACAATAAGTGCAGTGTTTGTCACAACCTATGGAGATATTAATATAGGATTTATAAATACTATTTCTAAAATCTGCAAAAGCAAATTCACTTTCATCATAGTCTATATCCACGCCCATAAATTTTGGAGTTTTTATAGCTTGAGTGATTTTGGAAATATTTCTTGCTCCTAGAACAAAATCCACATAAGGAGCACGTTTGAAAATTTCATTTCCCAAATGCGATGCAGTACATCCACAAACTCCTATTTTAGCACCTTCTTTTTTAACTTTTTCAAAACTACCTACTTCTGAGAAAAGTTTATGCACAGGTTTTTCACGCACTGAACAGGTATTGATAAGAATAAGATCTGCTTCTTTGATATCTTCTGTTAGTTCGTAATTTTCTTTTTGTGTTAATTCTGCGATCATATGCTCAGAATCTCTGACATTCATCGCACAACCTAAAGTTTGGATAAAAAGTTTTTTAGCACTCAAAGAATATGTACCTCATACATAAAATCATTATCATCAAGTCCGTATTTTACGGTTCTATGATAAATGCTTACTCCTTTTTTTTCAAAATGATTTACAAGGGCAATGAGTTGTTTGTGTGTATTATCTTTATCAAAATAAAAAAACTTTTGTCCTTCTTTTTCTATAGCCTCTTCGATTTTTTCTAGGCTAATATTTTTAGGTTTTTCATTAATCAAAGTTCTTGCCAATTTTAATTCCATAGCTAAATCCTTAAGAATTTTCATTTTAATCTATAATTTTAGCAAATTTTACTTTTAATTAAACTTATTAAGGATATAATTTTTATCTACATTTTTAAATTTCCCACAAAAAAGGTTTTATAAAATATGGAAAAGATAGCAGATATTATCGAATCTATTGCTAATGAAAAAAATTTAAACTTAGAGAATGTAAGAGAAAAGGTAGCTACCGCTTTAATCAATACTGCAAAAAGAATTTATGGACAAGAATATGAGTTTTTTGTGGATCCTAAAAATTTAAATCTTTATCAAAAAATTACCATAGTAGCAGATAATGACGAGAGATTGCAAAATAAAAGTGAGAGTTTTATCGCGTTAAGTAAGGCAAAATCAGAAGCTCCAGATGTTGAAATAGGAGATGAATTAACCTATGAATGTTCTTTGGAAAATTTAGGAAGAACTGCGGTAAATACCTTGCATAAAGAACTTGAATATCATATACAAAAATTATTAGAACAAACTATTTTTGAAAAATATAAAAACAAAGTAGGGCAAATGGTTTTTGGTACAGTTGTTAGAGTGGATAATGAAGAAAATACTTTTATTGAAATAGATGAATTAAGAGCTTTTTTACCGAGAAAAAATCGCATTAAAGGGGAAAAATTTAAAATAGGTGATGTGGTAAAAGCTGTGATACGCCGTGTTTATACAGATAAAGGTATTAAAATCGAGCTTAGTCGTACAAGTCCTAAATTTTTAGAATGTTTACTTGAAGCTGAGGTTCCAGAAATCAAAGATGGTTATGTCAATATTATAGGATGTGCTAGAATTCCAGGTGAAAGAGCAAAAATCATTCTTCAGGCCAATGGAGCAAATATCGATCCTGTAGGTGCTACAGTAGGTGTTAAAGGTGTAAGAATTAATGCAGTAAGCAAAGAGCTTCATAATGAAAATATTGATTGTATAGAATTTACAAATGAGAGTGAAATTTTAATTTCTCGTGCCTTGGCTCCTGCTATTGTAAATTCTGTAAAAATTGAAGATAAAAAAGCTATGGTAAGTTTAAATAGCGAACAAAAAAGCAAAGCCATAGGAAAAAATGGTATTAATATTCGCCTTGCTTCTATGTTAAGTGGTTATGAAATAGAGCTCAATGAATTAAGCTCATCGCAGCTAAATAATGCCATCAGCAATGAAGAAGCAATGAAAAATCTTCAAGATTTGTTTAAAATTTAAAATATTTGTGAATTTTCACAAATATTTTTTATAAAACCACTTCCAATAAAATGCCGCAAAGATAAAAATCATACCCAATAAACCTGTAATCAGTTTTAAACTCAAGCCTATTTCAAATAAAAAGCCCATAAGCATTGAAATAATAGCGCTAAAACTAAGATAAATCATATCTGTATAAGCGATCACTCTACCATGATATTCTTTGTCAGCATTTTTTTGTATCATGGTGTAGGTATAAGCCCAAAGCGCTGAGGTAAAAAAACCTGCACCAATTAAACCTAAAAAAGAAATATAAAAATTAAATTGAGTTAAAGCCCAAAGTATAATACCCAAGCCTTGACCAAGATACATGTAAAATAAATTTTTATTATTAATAAATTTGCTTAAAACCATAGGCCCTATAGCTAAAGAACAAGCACGTACCGCATTTAAAAACCCTATTACTAAAGCAGCAGATAAAACTTCTTTGTATTGATGTTGTGCTAAAAGCGCAACCAAGGTTTCATAAGCAGTTAAACCTATAAAAGCGTGAAGCAAGATAAGATGAAAAATTATTTTGTTATTTAAAATATAGAAAAATCCTTCTTTTATCATAGTAAAAAAGCGACTTTGTGTTTTGTGATGAAAATCAGGAATGCTTAATCTTACTAAAAAAGAAATGCCTATGAGTATAAGCATACAGTCAAATAAAAAAGCGGTTTTAACTCCTAGAAAATAAATAAAAATTCCCGCACTTGCCATACCTGCTGTATAAGAAATCGCCCAAATGACACTGTGCATTTCATTAGCGAGTTTAAGTTCTTGAGGGGTTAAAATTTTGGCCAATAAACTCATTTCAGTTTGAAAATAAATCGAAGCAACACAAAGTCTTATGAAAATTAAAATAAACAAAAGCCAAAGCATACTAAGACTTGTGACAAAAATAAGACAAAAAATAGAAATTAATTCTATGCTAATCATACTGAGTAAAAGTTTTTTAGGTTTATTTTTCTCTACTATAACCCCATTAATAGGAGCAAGCAAAACTCCAGGTAAAAAAGCAAGCATAGCACTTGTAGCTGTTGCCCAAGTAGGAGCATTAAGCTCGACTAAAAGGGTAAAAACTCCCGTTTGAGAAAACCATGCTCCAAAATATACTATAAACTGAACCGAAGCCAATATTCTGATATTTTTATTATTTTTTAATAGTTCAATGTAATTCATAAGCGAAACTATAGCATAATTTATATTTTAAATGCTATAATTATTTTAATTATGTAAAAAAACAAGGAAAAATTTTGAAAAGACTGGATAAAAAAGAAGCTTTAGATTTATTACATCATGCGAGTTTAACTGAACTTGGAGAAATGGCTTATAAAAGAAAATTAGAACTTCATCCTGAAAAAATCACTACTTTTGTTGTAGATAGAAATATTAATTATACCAATGTTTGTTGTATTGATTGTTCTTTTTGTGCTTTTTATCGCCATCATAAAGAAGATGATGCTTATATTTTAAGCTTTGAGGAGATAGGCAAGAAGATAGAGGAGCTTGAAGCTATTGGGGGTACGCAAATTCTTTTTCAAGGCGGGGTGCACCCAAAATTAAAAATAGAATGGTATGAAGAATTAGTTTCTTGGATAAAAGAACATTATCCAAATATCACTGTACATGGTTTTTCAGCGGTTGAGATCGCTTATATCGCAAAGGCATCTAAAATTTCAATTACTGAAGTACTTCAAAGACTACAAGCTAAAGGTTTATTTTCTATACCAGGAGCAGGTGCTGAGGTGCTAAGCGATAGGGTGCGTGATATTATCGCACCAAATAAATGTGATACAGCTACTTGGTTGGAAGTACATCGCCAAGCTCATAAAATCGGCATGAAAAGTACAGCTACTATGATGTTTGGAACGGTTGAAAATGATGAAGAAATCATCGATCATTTTGAGCATTTGAGAAAATTGCAAGATGAAACAGGGGGATTTAGAGCTTTTATTTTATGGAGCTTTCAAAGTGATAATACTGCTTTAATCCAAAAACATCCAGAGATTATGAAACAAAGTTCTAACAAGTATTTAAGACTTTTAGCTCTAGCAAGACTTTATTTAGATAATTTTAAAAATTTGCAAAGTTCTTGGGTAACTCAAGGCTCGCTTATAGGTCAACTTGCTTTAAAATTTGGGGCCAATGATTTAGGCTCAACCATGATGGAAGAAAATGTAGTAAGTGCTGCAGGAGCAAGTTATAGAATGAATCAAGATGAGATGATAAGGCTGATTAGAAGTTTAGGCGAAAATCCAGCTAAACGCAATACCGCTTATGAAATTTTAGAAAGGTTTTAATGCAGTATTTAGACAGTAGGGGTGTTAAAATCCCTTTTATTTTTGAAAAAAATTCTGATTTTCCTATTGTTGTTTTAAAGCTTGTTTTTAGAAATTGCGCTAGAAGTTATGATGAAATAGCAGGCTTAGCTAAGATGTTTTCACGTATTTTAAATGAAGGTGTGGATGATAAATTTTTTAAAGATTTAGAATTTAGAGCGATAAATTTAGAGGCAAGTAGTGGTTTTGAAAGTTTGGAAATCAATCTTTCTTGTTTAAAAGAAAATTTTGATTTTGCTTTAAAGAGTTTGGAAAAATTGCTTTTAAAACCAAGAATAGAAGAAAAAATTTTGCAAAAATTAAAAATCAATGCCTTAGGTGAGCTCGCGAGTAAAAATAGTGATTTTGATTATTTAGCAAAAAATTTACTTAATGCTCAAATTTTTAAATGCAAAGAATTTCAAAGCTCAAACGATGGAGATGAAAAAAGTATAAAAATCTTATCTTTAAAAGATTTACAAAATTTTTATAAAAATTTTATCCATCTTAGTGATTTGGTTGTGATTTTAGGAGGAGATTTAGAAGAAAAACAAGCCAAGGAAGATCTTTTAAAACTATTATCAAAACTTCAAATAGGCAAAAAAAATACTCCAAAAAAATATGAATTAAGCAAAAACATTAAAGATGAAATTTTGATACGCCCAGAAAGCGAACAAGCTTATATTTATTTTGCTACGCCTTTTTTTGCTGATTTTAAAGATAAGGATTTATATCTTGCAAAAATTGCTTTATTTGTTCTAGGACAAGGGGGGTTTGGTTCAAGGATTATGGAAGAAATTCGTGTTAAAAGAGGTCTTGCATACTCAGCTTATGCTATGCTTGATATGAATATGTCTTTTTCTAGAGTTTTTGGATATTTACAAACTAAAAATGAAAGCGCTAAAGAAGCTAAAAAAATCGTAAAAGAGCTTTTTGAAGATTTTATAAAAAATGGCATGACTCAAAATGAACTTGATCAAGCTAAAAATTTTCTCATAGGATCAACTCCTTTGCGTTATGAAGGCTTAAGCAAGCGTTTATCTATGGCCTTTAATGAATTTTATCAAGGTTTAAATTTGGGATATTATAAAGAAGAGTTAAAACTTATGGAAAA
Organism: Campylobacter sp. CH246; assembly: GCF_004378835.1. Lineage (NCBI taxonomy): Bacteria > Pseudomonadati > Campylobacterota > Epsilonproteobacteria > Campylobacterales > Campylobacteraceae > Campylobacter > Campylobacter sp. CH246. The sequence continues at coordinate 252,966 of NZ_RYYA01000002.1, read as the reverse complement.
GGTTAAACTTGAAACCATCAATGCTTATATTAACAAACATCAAGAGCTTTTAAATATAAGTTTTGCAAGCATACAAAATGAAAATTAAAGAAAGTGATTTTGAATTTTTTAAAAAATTAAAAATTAAAAGTGCTATTGATTTAGCGCTTCTTTTACCTAAAAAAATTGAAAATTTAAATCCAAGTAAAAATCCTAAAGAAAATGAAATTTGCACCCAAAAAATCACTATAAAAAGCGTTAGTTCAAGAAAAAATCAACTTTTTGGTTTAGGTTTTTGTGAAGAATGGCAAGAAAATATTTCTTTTGTGTTTTTTCATCCTAGAGCTTGGCATTTTGGGATTTGTAAGGTAGGAAAAGGGCTTATTTTTAATGCTAAACTCTCGCGTTTTAATCACACTTGGCAATTTAACAATCCTAAAATTTTAACTTCTTTTGAGGGTTTTAGTCCAAAGTATCAAATTTTAGGTTTAAAAGATGCAAAAATTGCTGCTTTTATACATAAATATCTTAATTATGAAAATTTACAAGAAAGTGGCATAGGGGATAAATATATACATTTTCTTTTAAATTTGCATGCTTATGATGAAAAAAGTTTTTTTATGTTTGAAAATTTGCAAAATTTTAGCAAAGATTTAAAATATATAGAAATATATAATTTTTTAAAGCGTTTAAAAGCTAAAAAAACGCATTTTAAAGCTCATCAAATCAATGTTTTTAACATAGCCAATTGGCTTAAAGATTTGCCTTTTTCTCTTACTAAAGATCAGCTTAATGCCTTAAAAGATATAGAAAAAGATTTGCATTCAAAAGAAGCTAGAAGGCGTGTGATTATGGGTGATGTAGGGTGTGGTAAAACTTTGGTTTTGCTTGGTGCGGCTTTGATGGTTTATCCTAAACAAGCTATTTTGATGGCACCTACTAGTATTTTAGCGCATCAGCTTTATGAAGAGGCTAAGAAATTTTTGCCTGATTTTATGAATATTTTGTTTATTAAAGGGGGTAAAAAAGAAAAAGATTTAGAACAAAATATTCAAAAAGCAAATCTTATTATAGGTACTCATGCTTTAATTCATTTAGAAAGCCATAATGCCGTACTTGTAATGATAGATGAACAACATCGTTTTGGCTCGGCTCAGCGTGAGAAAATTCATTCTTTAAGTAAACAAGAATTTGCCCCTCATTTTATACAGTTTTCGGCTACGCCTATTCCAAGAACCTTAAGCATGATACAATCTGAACTTTTAAATTTTAGTTTCATTAAACAAATGCCTTTTAAAAAAGATATCACAACTTATTGTATACAAAATGAAGGCTTTTCTAAGCTTAGCGAGAAGATCAAAGAAGAAATCGCTAAAAATCATCAAATTATCATTATTTATCCCTTAGTGAGTGCTAGTGATAATATTCCTTATCTTTCTTTAGAGCAGGCTAAAGAATATTGGCAGAGTCACTATGAAAAAGTTTTTGTAACTCATGGGAAAGATAAACAAAAAGATGAAATTTTAGAGCGTTTTAGAGATGAGGGAAATATTTTACTAAGCACTACAGTGGTGGAAGTGGGCATTTCTTTGCCAAGATTGAGTATGATAGTGATTGTAGGAGCGGAACGTTTAGGACTTGCTACCTTGCATCAACTTCGTGGTCGTGTAGGTCGTGTAGGGCTTAAAAGCACTTGTTATCTTTATACTAAACTTAAAGAAATTCCAAGTCGTTTAAAAGAATTTGCTAGCACTTTAGATGGGTTTAAAATAGCAGAGCTTGATCTTAAAAACCGTTTGAGTGGAGATTTGCTCGATGGTTTTATGCAACATGGAAATGAGTTTAAATTTTTTGATTTTTCTAAGGATGAGGAGATTTTAGAAAAGGTAAAAAAAGATTTGGCAAAAAAAATGCCAAATTAATGTCCGCCATACTTATAAAGCATATTTTGAAAATGTGAAGCTATCATTTGTGCACGCTGTAAAATAACTGTTTTCATTTCTTCATTATAAACTATATTTAAACTTTCTTCAAAAAGTCCTAGCCAAACTTCAAAAAATTCTTGAGGAAAAGGAGGTAGATCTAGATGCTTTTTTAAGGGTTGCCCATTATAATCACCTTCGCCTAAAAGCATGCCTGCCCAAAAATTTCCTATTTTTGCTTTATGTTCTTTCCACTCTTCATCACTTGTTCCAATAGCATTGTTAAAAATAGGACCTAAATCCTTATCTTTTCTAACTTTTTCATAAAATATTTCCATGAGTTTTGCTATGCTTTCTTGATTAATTGTTTCAAATTTCATATAAGCCTTTCTTGAATGTTAATTTTATAGCGTTAATATAGCAAAAATAAGATAAATTAAATTTAACATAAGTTAAGAATGGAAAATGTATATAATGAAAGATTATTTAGAACTTTTATCTAGTGTAGGAAAATTAAAAAAATTTCAAAAAAATAGTATTTTATTTTATGAAGGCGAAGAGGCTAAAAAATTTTTTATTTTACTCAAGGGAAAAATACGCATTTATAAAAGTACATCAAGTGATAAAGAAATTACTTTGCATTATTTTAATCCTCCAAATTTTATAGCAGAAATGCCTGCTTTTAAAAAATTAAATTATCCTGCTAATGCCATCTTTGAAGAAGATGGAGAAATTTTGGAAATTGATTTTATTAATTTTCAAAATTTATGCAATGAAAATAAAGAATTCAATTTTTTACTTATCAGCTCACTTTTTGATAAAATCAAAATTTTAGAAAAGAAATTATCTCAAAATGCATTAGATTTAAGAACGAGATTGTTAAAGTATCTTTTGGAAAATGAAAAAAAATTAGATACAATTTCGCAAAAACAAATCGCAATTGATTTAAATGTTAGAGCGCAATCTTTATCTCGAGTGTTAAAAGAGCTTAAAATTTCAGAACTTATTGATACAAAAAAAGGTAAAATTGAAATTTTAAATAAAGATATGATTATAAAAGAACTTTGGTAAAATTTAAGGTAGAGAATGGATTTTGATTTTATATTAGCTCAAGCTCCCGCTTTTTTAACAGCTGCTTGGCTTACGATAAAACTAAGCTTTTTTGGAATTATTTTTTCTTTAATAATAGGCTTGTTTTGCATTTTAATGAGTTATTTTAAAATAAAAATTTTAGAAAATATTTGCAAGCTTTATATAGAGTTTTCAAGAAATACGCCTTTATTAATTCAACTTTTTTTCTTATATTATGCTTTGCCTAAATTTAATATACATTTAGAGCAAATTCTACCGCTCAATTTAATTTGTTTAAGCGTAGAAGAAACTTTAAGACCTTCTTTTGCTTGTGCTATAGTAGGACTTAGTTTTTTAGGGGGTTCTTATATGGCTGAGAGTTTAAGGGCGGGATTTGAAGCCATAAGAAAACAGCAGTTTGAAGCAGGACTTTCTTTGGGTTTTTCAAAATTTGGAAATTTGCGTTATGTGATTTTGCCGCAAGCTTTGGCTATTTCTATGCCAAGTATTAGTGCTAATATTATATTTTTAATCAAAGAAACTTCAGTTGTTAGCATTATCGCCTTGCCAGATTTGGTGAATTTAATGAAGAGTTTAAATTCCTTAACCTATAAGACAGATGAGCTATTGTTTTTGTTGTTTATGGGATATTTGTGCATTATTTTGCCTTTGTCTTTTATTTTGCTAAAGTTTGAAAAAAGGTTGCTTTATGCTTGAACTTTTAAATACCGATACGCTTTTAAGACTCTGGCAAGGGCTTTTTGTCACTCTTGAAATTTCATTTATCAGCATTATTATTACTTCGATAGGTGGGTTATTTTTAGGAATTTTAATGAGTTTTAAAAATACCTATATCTATGCTTTTTGTCGTTTAGGTTTAGAATTTGTGCGTGTTATGCCACTTTTAGTATGGCTTTTTGTGGTGTATTTTGGTTTTCCTAGATGGTTTGGGTGGGATTTGAGTTCTGTAAGTGCAGCTATTATTGTTTTTAGCATTTGGGGTTGTTTTGAGATGATGGATTTGGTGCGTGTTTCCTTGCAGAGTATTCCAAAACATCAGTATGAAAGTGCATCATCTTTAGGTTTAAATACGGTGCAAAGTTTTGTTTATATTATTATTCCACAAGCTATGCGTCGTTTAACTCCTATGAGCATGAATTTACTTACTCGCATGATTAAAAGTACAACCTTTGCTTATTTAATCGGTGCGGTAGAGCTTGTAAAAGTAGGGCAACAAATTATAGAATTTCATAATAGAAATGATTTTGCACCTTTTATTATTTATGGTTTGATTTTTTTTATCTTTTTTATACTTTGTTATCCCATCACTTTATATTCAAGAAAATTAGAGAAAAAATGGAGCTAAAATGAGCATACTAAAAATAGAAAATTTACAAAAGTATTATGGTTTGCATCACGCCTTAAAAGATATTAATTTAGAAGTTAAGGCTAAAGAAGTTGTGGTGATTTTAGGTCCTAGCGGATGCGGAAAATCTACGCTTTTGCGTTGTATTAATGGGCTTGAAGAGATTGCAAGTGGTAATATTTATATTGATAATGAGAAAATAGATAAAGATTTCAAAGAATGGCCAAGAATGCGTCAAAAAGTTGGTATGGTTTTTCAGTCTTATGAGCTTTTTGAGCATTTAAGTGTTGAAGAAAATATACTTTTAGGGCCTATGAAAGTGCAAAAAAGAAAGAAAGATGAGGTTTTACAAGAGGCTAAAATTTGGCTTGAAAAGGTGGGGCTTTTGCATAAAATTCATGCTTATCCAAGAGAACTTAGTGGAGGACAAAAACAAAGAATTGCTATAGTAAGAAGTTTATGCATGAATCCTGAGTTAATGCTTTTTGATGAGGTTACAGCAGCGCTGGATCCTGAGATTGTCAGAGAAGTTTTAGAAGTGATGTTAAATCTTGCAAAAGAGGGTATGACTATGCTTATTGTTACTCATGAAATGGGTTTTGCTAAAGCTGTAGCAGATAAAATTATTTTTATGGATGAAGGAAAAATCATCGAAGAAAATGATCCTAAAAGTTTTTTTGAAAATCCAAAAAGCGAAAGAGCAAAGAAATTTTTAAATTTATTTGATTATCATAAATAGATAAAAATAATATTGGTTTATGATAATAAAATTTACAAGACTAAAATTTTATAGAAAAACTAAAAAAGTCTTGACAAAAATTTTTTTTTGAGTTATAATCTTACTTTTATTTTTGCTGGTTTAGCTCAGTTGGTAGAGCAGCTGCCTTGTAAGCAGCAGGTCGGGGGTTCAAGTCCCTTAACCAGCTCCATTTATTTTAGCAGTGTTTGACCAGAATATTGAAAAAGCAATATTTTTATGGTGAGTTACTCAAGTGGCCAACGAGGGCAGACTGTAAATCTGCTGGCTTTCGCCTTCCGTGGTTCGAATCCACGACTCACCACCATGCTTTGCGGGAGTAGCTCAGTTGGCTAGAGCATCAGCCTTCCAAGCTGAGGGTCGCGGGTTCGAGTCCCGTTTCCCGCTCCAATAATTTAAAAGAACTGGGAGCTGTATTTTAAAACCTTTAACTTACAGTATATATCCCATTTAAGAGTTTTTGTTGTCTGTTATTGTGTATAATTTTTCTGAGCGCTCGTATGGCTCAGAGGTAGAGCACTCCCTTGGTAAGGGAGAGGTCGCGGGTTCAATTCCCGCTATGAGCTCCATGAATTGAAAAAATTATATAGATATAAGACTTGCTTTGCTCAATTTATTTTTTATACGGAGGAAAAAAATGGCTAAAGAAAAATTTTCACGTAATAAGCCACACGTAAACATTGGTACTATTGGTCACGTTGACCATGGTAAAACTACTTTAACAGCTGCTATTTCTGCTGTTCTTTCTAGAAGAGGTTTAGCAGAGCTTAAAGATTATGATAATATCGATAATGCTCCAGAAGAAAAAGAGCGTGGTATTACTATTGCTACTTCTCATATTGAATATGAAACAGACAATCGTCACTATGCACACGTTGACTGTCCAGGTCACGCAGATTATGTGAAAAACATGATTACAGGTGCTGCACAAATGGATGGAGCGATCTTGGTTGTTTCTGCTGCAGATGGTCCTATGCCACAAACTAGAGAGCACATTCTTCTTTCTCGTCAAGTAGGCGTTCCATATATTGTTGTTTTTATGAATAAAGCAGATATGGTTGATGATGCTGAACTTCTAGAGTTAGTTGAAATGGAAATTAGAGAATTATTAAGCTCTTATGATTTCCCAGGCGATGATACACCTATTATTTCTGGTTCTGCTTTAAAAGCTCTTGAAGAAGCTAAAGCTGGACAAGATGGTGAATGGTCAGCCAAAATTATGGATCTTATGGCTGCAGTTGATAGCTATATTCCAACTCCAACTCGTGATACTGAAAAAGACTTCTTGATGCCAATTGAAGACGTTTTCTCAATTTCAGGTCGTGGTACTGTTGTTACAGGTAGAATTGAAAAAGGTGTTGTAAAAGTAGGTGATACTATCGAAATCGTTGGTATTAAAGATACTCAAACAACAACTGTAACAGGTGTTGAAATGTTCAGAAAAGAAATGGATCAAGGCGAAGCAGGAGATAATGTAGGTGTTCTTCTTCGTGGTACTAAAAAAGAAGAAGTTATCCGTGGTATGGTTCTTGCTAAACCAAAATCAATTACTCCACACACTGACTTCGAAGCTGAAGTTTATATCTTAAATAAAGATGAAGGTGGTAGACATACTCCATTCTTTAACAACTATAGACCACAGTTTTATGTAAGAACAACTGATGTTACAGGTTCGATTAAATTAGCTGATGGTGTTGAAATGGTTATGCCAGGTGAAAATGTGAGAATTACTGTAAGCTTGATCGCTCCAGTAGCACTTGAAGAAGGAACTCGTTTTGCTATTCGTGAAGGTGGTAAAACTGTTGGTTCAGGTGTTGTTTCTAAAATTATTAAATAATTTAACAAAGCCAAGTTAAAAGCTTGGCTTTAATTTTTTAAGGAAAATTGAAATGAGAATTAAAGTTGGTTTAAAGTGTGAAGAATGTGGTGATATTAATTATAGCACCTATAAAAATAGTAAAAATACTACTGAAAAATTAGAATTAAAAAAATATTGCCCAAGATTAAAAAAACATACACTTCACAAAGAAGTTAAGTTAAAAAGTTAAGCTTGCGCCCTTAGGGCAATAGCTCCAACGGTAGAGCGCCGGATTCCAAATCCGATGGTTGGGGGTTCGAATCCCTCTTGCCCTGCCATAATTAAGGTTTAAATAAATGGAAAAATTAATAACTTATTTTAAATTATCAAAAGCCGAATTAAGGAAAGTAATTTTTCCTTTAAAAGAACAGGTAAGAAATGCCTATATTACAGTTTTTGTGGTTGTTGCGGTGATTTCTTTGTTTTTGGCGTTAGTGGATTGGTTTATGTCCTCTATTGTTTCTGCAATCGTGTAAGGAGAGTAAATGAGTACTCATAAATGGTATGCAATTCAAACTTATGCTGGCAGTGAAATGGCAGTTAAAAGAGCCATTGAAAATTTAGTAAAAGATAACGGAATTGAAGAACAACTTAAAGAAATTGTTGTTCCAACTGAAGATGTTATTGAATTTAAGAATGGAAAGGAGAAGATTAGCGAAAGAAGTTTGTATTCAGGATATGTTTTTGCACTTCTTGATTTAAATACAGAGCTTTGGCATCGCATTCAATCTCTTCCAAAGGTTGGTCGTTTTATTGGAGAATCCAAAAAGCCAACCCCTTTAACAGAAAAAGATATTAATTTGATTTTGGAAAAAGTTCACAATCGTGCAGCGCCTAAACCAAAGATTTCTTTTGAAGAAGGGGAAAATGTGAGAATCACAGAAGGGCCATTTGCAAACTTTACTGCAATTGTAGAAGAGTATGATATGGTTCGTGGTTTATTAAAATTAAATGTTTCTATTTTTGGACGCTCAACTCCAGTGGAGATCTTATATTCTCAAGTTGAGAAAATAATTTAATTTATATCAAGTAAGGAGATTTGTTATGGCTAAAAAAGTCGTAGGCGAAATTAAATTGCAAATTGCTGCCACAAAAGCAAACCCATCACCACCTGTTGGTCCTGCTTTGGGTCAGCAAGGTGTTAATATTATGGAGTTTTGTAAGGCTTTTAATGAAAGAACAAAAGATATGGTAGGTTTTAATATCCCTGTTGTTATCACTGTTTATGCAGATAAAAGTTTTACTTTTATTACAAAACAACCGCCAGCTACGGATTTGATCAAAAAAGCAGCTGGAATTTCTAAAGGTACGGATAATCCGCTTAAAAATAAGGTGGGCAAGTTAACTCGTGCTCAAGTTTTAGAAATAGTAGATAAGAAAATTGCAGATTTAAATACTAAAGATAGAGATCAAGCTGCTAAAATTATTGCAGGTTCAGCTCGTTCTATGGGTGTTGAAATCGTAGATTAATCCTTTCACCGCCAAGGTAAAAGGCGGTAGCACTTTAAAATGCGGAGAAAATAAATGGCTAAGATAGCAAAAAGATTAAAAGAATTATCACAAAAAATTGATTCAAATAAAGAGTATGCTTTAAGCGATGCAATTGATACAATAAAGACTTTAAAGTCTGCTAAATTTGATGAGACTGTAGAAATTGCTTTAAAACTCAATGTTGATCCAAGACATGCAGATCAAATGGTAAGAGGATCTGTTGTTTTACCTGCTGGAACGGGTAAAAAAGTTCGCGTTGCTGTAATTGCAAAAGACGCAAAAGCTGATGAGGCGAAAAATGCTGGTGCAGATATTGTAGGTAGCGATGATTTAGTAGAAGAAATTCAAAAAGGTAATATGAATTTTGATGTTTTGATTGCTACTCCAAATTTAATGGGACTTGTTGGTAAAGTTGGTAGAATTTTAGGGCCAAAAGGTTTAATGCCAAATCCTAAAACTGGAACAGTGACTATGGATGTTGCTCAAGCAGTTAATAATGCAAAAAGTGGTCAGGTAAATTTCCGTGTTGATAAGCAAGGAAATATCCATGCAGGTCTTGGTAAAGTAAGTTTTTCCAAAGAACAATTATGGGATAATGTTAGCACTTTTGTAAAGGCAATTAACAAACATAAACCTGCCGCAGCTAAAGGTAGATATATTAAAAATGCGGCTTTATCTTTGACAATGAGCCCTTCTGTAAAGCTTGAAACACAAGAATTGCTTGATATGAAATAAGAGTTGCTTTTTTGCAACTCTTTTGTTTTAAAATAAACATTTGAAAAAATTTTTGATTTTTTGAAATGTTTATTTTAGATTGAAGATAGTCGAGGCGTAAGCTTAATTGGATTTCCACTCTACTTGAAATCTCAATCGGAAAGGAGAAAATGTGACTAGAAGCGAAAAAGTTGAGATTATTGCTAAACTTGAAGAAGGTTTTAAAGCTAGTGAAGCTATTGTAGTTTGTAATTACAGAGGTCTTAGCACAAAAAAACTAGAAGAGCTTAGAAATAATGCAAGAGAAAACAATGTAAAAGTTCAAATTGTTAAAAATACTTTGGCTAACATTGCTCTTAACAATTCCGGTAAAACAGGTCTAGTTCTTAAAGATACAAATATTTATCTTTGGGGCGAAGATCAGCTAGGTGTTTCAAAAGTAGCTGCTAAATTTGAAGAAAATAATGATAAATTTGAAATCAAAACAGCTCATATTGAAGGCGAAGTTGCAGATGTTGCTAAGGTTAAAGCTCTTGCTAAAATGCCTTCACGCGATGAGTTGCTTGCTATGCTTTTGCAAGTTTGGAATGCGCCAATTACCAATTTCACAATAGGTTTAAATGCGCTTAAAAATAAAAAAGAATCTGAATAAATTAAATAAAAGGATAAAAAATGGCAATCTCTAAAGAAGATGTATTAGAATATATTTCAAATTTAAGTGTTCTTGAGTTATCAGAACTTGTAAAAGAGTTTGAAGAAAAATTTGGTGTGTCTGCTGCTCCTGTAATGATAGCTGGTGGTGCTGCAGCTGGTGGTGCTGCAGCTGCTACTGAAGAAAAAACTGAATTTGATATCGTTTTAACTGATGGCGGTGCTAAAAAGATTGAAGTTATTAAAATCGTTCGTGCTCTTACAGGCCTTGGTCTTAAAGAAGCAAAAGATGCAGTTGAGCAAACTCCTTCAACTCTAAAAGAGGGTGTGGCTAAAGCTGAAGCTGAGGAAGCTAAAAAACAACTTGAAGAAGCTGGTGCTAAAGTAGAACTTAAGTAATTTTAAGCTTTAAAGTTAGAAGAAGATTTGCCAAGGCAAGTCTTCTTTTTTTTATTTTTACCTAATTTTTAGGTCTTCTTTTTTAAATTTACAAAATTTACCATGAGGTATGTGCGATATGTTAGATAATAAATTAGGAAATCGTTTAAGAGTAGACTTCTCAAACATTTCAAAACAAATAGAAATCCCAAATCTTCTACAATTACAAAAAAAGAGTTTTGATTATTTTTTAAATCTTGATAATGGTGAAAGTGGTATAGAAAAAGTTTTTAAATCAATTTTTCCTATTCATGATCCGCAAAATAGATTGAGTCTTGAATATGTTAGTAGTGAAATAGGCAAGCCAAAATATACCATTCGCGAATGCATGGAAAGAGGTTTGACTTATTCTGTAAATTTAAAAATGAAAATCCGTCTTACTCTGCATGAAAAAGATGAAAAAACAGGGGAAAAAGTTGGCGTAAAAGATATTAAAGAACAAGAAATTTATATCCGCGAAATTCCTTTAATGACAGATCGTGTATCTTTTATCATTAATGGGGTTGAGAGGGTGGTTGTAAATCAATTACATAGAAGCCCTGGTGTTATTTTTAAAGAAGAAGAAAGTTCAACGGTTGCAAATAAGCTTGTTTATACAGCACAAATTATTCCTGATCGTGGTTCGTGGCTTTATTTTGAATACGATGCCAAAGATGTTTTGTATGTAAGAATCAATAAGCGTAGAAAAGTTCCTGTAACTATGCTTTTTAGAGCTTTAGGGTATAAAAAACAAGATATTATTAAGTTGTTTTATCCTATTCAGACTATACATGTGAAAAAAGATAAATTTTTAACAGAATTTAATCCAAATGATTTTATGGATAGAATAGAATATGATATTAAAGATGAAAAAGGAAAAATCGTTCATCAAGCTGGAAAAAGACTTACAAAGAAAAAAGCAGAACAGCTTATTAAAGACGGTTTAAAATGGATAGAATATCCTGTAGAAATTTTACTTAATCGTTATTTAGCAAATCCTATTATTGATAAAGAAAGTGGAGAGGTTTTATTTGATTCTTTAACTTTGTTAGATGAGAGTAAGCTTGCTAAGATTAAAGAGCAAAAAAGTTTTGATATAGCAAATGACTTGGCTAATGGCGTTGATGCAGCGATTATTAACTCCTTTGCTCAAGATGGAGAAACTCTAAAACTTCTTAAACAAAGTGAAAATATCGATGATGAAAATGATTTAGCTGCGATTAGAATTTACAAAGTTATGCGCCCAGGTGAACCTGTGGTAAAAGATGCAGCGAAGGCTTTTGTAAATGATTTATTCTTCAATCCTGAAAGATACGATCTTACTAAGGTGGGTCGTATGAAAATGAACCATAAGTTAGGTCTTGAAGTGCCTGAATATGTTACTGTTTTGACTAATGAAGATATTATTAAAACTGCAAAATATTTAATTAAAGTAAAAAATGGTAAAGGACATATTGATGATAGAGATCATTTAGGAAATCGTCGTATCCGTTCTATAGGTGAACTTTTAGCTAATGAACTTCATTTAGGTCTTGCAAAAATGCAAAAGGCGATCAGAGATAAATTTACTTCTTTAAATGCGGATCTTGATAAAGTAATGCCTTATGATTTAATTAATCCTAAAATGATTACTACAACTATCATTGAATTTTTTACAGGAGGTCAGCTTTCGCAATTTATGGATCAAACCAACCCTTTAAGCGAGGTTACTCATAAGCGTCGTTTGTCAGCGCTTGGTGAAGGTGGACTTGTAAAAGAAAGAGCAGGTTTTGAAGTGCGTGATGTTCACGCGACACATTATGGTAGAATTTGTCCAGTTGAAACACCTGAAGGTCAAAATATTGGTTTAATTAACACTCTTTCTACTTATGCAAAAGTAAATGAACTTGGCTTTGTTGAAGCGCCATATAGAAAAGTTGTAAATGGTAAAGTGACTAATGAAGTTGTTTATCTTACAGCGACACAAGAAGAAGGCTTGTTTATCGCACCAGCTTCAACTAAGGTTGATGCTAAAGGCAATATAGTAGAAGAATTTGTTGAGGCTAGGCAAGATGGTGAAACTATACTTGCAAGACGCGAAGAAGTGCAATTAATCGATCTTTGCTCAGGTATGGTTGTTGGAGTTGCAGCTTCTTTGATTCCGTTTTTAGAGCACGATGATGCAAACAGAGCGCTAATGGGTTCAAACATGCAACGTCAAGCTGTGCCACTTCTTACTGCTTCAGCTCCGATAGTAGGAACAGGTATGGAACAAATTATTGCGCGTGATGCTTGGGAAGCTGTTAAAGCAAAGCGTGGCGGTGTAGTTGAGAAAGTGGATAATAAAAGCATTTTCATTTTAGGTGAAGATGATAAAGGTCCATTTATTGACCATTACACTATGGAGAAAAATTTAAGAACCAATCAAAATACAAATTATATTCAACACCCTATTGTTAAAAAAGGTGATATCGTAAAAGCAGGACAAATTATCGCAGATGGTCCTTCTATGGATCAAGGCGAACTTGCTATAGGTAAAAATGCTTTAATCGCTTTTATGCCTTGGAATGGTTATAACTATGAGGATGCTATAGTTGTAAGTGAGAGAATTATTCGTGAAGATACTTTTACAAGCGTGCACATTTATGAAAAAGAAATTGAAGCAAGAGAACTAAAAGACGGTATAGAAGAAATTACCAAAGATATCCCAAATGTAAAAGAAGAAGATGTTGCACATCTTGATGAGAGCGGTATTGCAAAAATTGGTACCCATATTAAACCAGGTATGATTTTGGTGGGTAAGGTTTCTCCAAAAGGTGAGGTTAAACCAACTCCTGAAGAAAGACTTTTAAGAGCGATTTTTGGAGAAAAAGCAGGACATGTTGTGAATAAATCCCTTTATGCAACCGCTTCTTTAGAGGGTGTTGTTGTGGATGTTAAAATTTTCACTAAAAAAGGCTATGAAAAAGATGATCGCGCAATAAAATCTTATGATAAAGAAAAAATGGCTTTAGAAAAAGAGCATCATGATAGACTTTTGATGATGGATAGAGAAGAAATGCTTCGTGTTTGTGCTCTTCTTTCCAAAGCCCCTTTAAATAGCGATCAAAAAATTGGAGATAAAAATTATAAAAAAGGACAAACTGCAGATATTAGCGAACTTGAAAAAATCAATCGTTTTACTTTAACAACTTTGATTAAAGCTTATTCTAAAGAGATTCAAAAAGAATACGATGATTTAAAAAATCATTTCCAAAATGAGAAGAAAAAATTAAAAGCAGAACACGATGAAAAGCTTGAAATTTTAGAAAAAGATGATATTTTACCAAGTGGAGTAATTAAGCTTGTTAAAGTTTATATTGCTACAAAAAGAAAGCTTAAAGTCGGTGATAAAATGGCAGGACGTCATGGAAATAAAGGTATAGTTTCAACTATAGTTCCTGAAGTAGATATGCCTTATTTGCCAAATGGTAAGAGTGTGGATATTGCGCTTAATCCACTTGGCGTTCCAAGTCGTATGAATATAGGTCAAATTTTAGAAAGTCATTTAGGTTTAGTTGGACTTAGACTTGGGGATCAAATTCAAGAAATTTTTGATAGAAAGCAAAAAGATTTTCTTAAAGAGTTAAGAGCGAAAATGCTTGAAATTTGTTCTATTCCAAGACTTGCAAACGAAAAAGAATTTATTAAAAGCTTAAGCGATGAAGAGCTTTTAAACTATGCTAGAGACTGGAGCAAAGGAGTTAAATTTTCTACTCCTGTTTTTGAAGGTGTAAATATAGAAGAATTTAGCAAGCTTTTTAAAATGGCTAAGATAGATATGGATGGCAAAACAGAACTTTACGATGGACGAACAGGGGAAAAAATTGCAGAGCGTGTTCATGTAGGATGTATGTATATGCTAAAACTCCATCACTTGGTTGATGAAAAAGTTCATGCAAGAAGTACAGGACCTTATAGCTTGGTTACCCAACAACCTGTGGGTGGTAAAGCACTCTTTGGGGGACAAAGATTTGGAGAAATGGAAGTTTGGGCACTTGAAGCTTATGGAGCAGCTCACACTTTAAGAGAAATGTTAACCATAAAATCAGATGATGTAGAAGGTAGATTTAGTGCCTATAAAGCATTGACAAAAGGTGAAAATGTTCCAGCAACAGGAATTCCTGAAACATTTTTTGTATTAACCAATGAGCTTAAATCTCTTGCTTTAGATGTTGAGATTTTTGATAAGGATGAAGATAATGAGTAAATTTAAAGTAATAGAAATTAAAGAAGATGCAAGACCTAGAGATTTTGAAGCATTTCAACTGAGACTTGCAAGTCCTGAAAAAATCAAATCATGGTCTTATGGAGAAGTAAAAAAACCAGAAACTATTAATTATAGAACCTTAAAGCCTGAAAGAGATGGGCTTTTTTGTGCAAAGATTTTTGGACCTATAAGAGATTATGAGTGTCTTTGTGGTAAATACAAAAAAATGCGTTTTAAAGGCGTTAAGTGTGAAAAATGTGGTGTTGAAGTAGCAAATTCAAAAGTGCGTCGTTCTAGAATGGGGCATATCGAGCTTGTAACTCCTGTGGCTCATATTTGGTATGTTAATTCTCTTCCAAGCCGTATAGGAACGCTTTTGGGTGTTAAGATGAAAGATCTTGAGCGCGTGCTTTATTATGAAGCTTATATTGTTGAAAACCCAGGTGATGCTTTCTATGATAATGAAAGTACTAAAAAAGTGGAATATTGCGATGTTTTGAACGAAGAGCAATATCAAAATTTAATGCAACGCTATGAAAATAGCGGCTTTAAAGCAAGAATGGGTGGAGAAGTTGTTCGTGATTTACTTGCAAATTTAGATCTTGTAGCGCTTTTAAATCAGCTTAAAGAAGAAATGGGGGCTACAAATTCAGAGGCTAAGAAAAAAACTATCATTAAACGCTTAAAAGTTGTAGAAAATTTCTTAAATTCAAATTTAAACGCCAATACCGATAGCGACGAAGCTGTACCAAATCGTCCTGAATGGATGATGATTACAAATCTTCCAGTTTTACCGCCAGATTTGCGTCCTTTAGTGGCTTTAGATGGTGGGAAATTTGCAGTTTCTGATGTGAATGACTTATATCGTCGTGTTATCAATAGAAATACACGTCTTAAAAAACTTATGGAACTTGATGCACCTGAAATCATTATTAGAAATGAAAAAAGAATGCTTCAAGAGGCTGTTGATGCGCTTTTTGACAACGGTCGTCGTGCTAATGCTGTAAAAGGAGCAAATAAACGCCCATTGAAATCTTTAAGTGAAATCATCAAAGGGAAACAAGGACGTTTTAGACAAAATCTACTAGGTAAAAGGGTGGATTTCTCAGGTCGTAGCGTTATTGTTGTAGGTCCAAAACTTAGAATGGATCAATGCGGTTTACCTAAAAAAATGGCTTTAGAGCTTTTTAAGCCACATCTTTTAGCTAAACTTGAAGAAAAAGGTTATGCAACCACAGTAAAACAAGCTAAAAAAATGATAGAAAATAAAACCAATGAAGTTTGGGAATGTTTAGAAGAGGTAGTAAAGGGACATCCTGTTATGCTAAACCGTGCACCTACTTTGCATAAGCTTTCTATCCAAGCTTTTCATCCTGTTTTAGTGGAAGGTAAGGCTATACAACTTCATCCTTTGGTTTGTGCAGCATTTAACGCAGACTTTGATGGGGATCAAATGGCAGTGCATGTACCGCTTTCTCAAGAGGCTATTGCAGAATGTAAAGTGCTTATGCTTTCATCAATGAATATTCTTTTACCAGCAAGCGGTAAGTCTGTAACCGTTCCATCGCAAGATATGGTTTTAGGAATTTATTATCTTTCGTTGGAAAAAGCAGGTGCTAAAGGTTCGCATAAAATTTGTACAGGCATTGATGAAGTGATGATGGCACTTGAAAGCAAGTGCTTGGATATTCATGCGAGCATACAAACTATGGTAGATGGTAGAAAGATTACCACTACAGCAGGAAGATTGATTGTTAAATCCATCTTGCCTGATTTTGTGCCTGAAAATAGTTGGAATAAAGTCTTAAAGAAAAAAGACATTGCTGCGCTTGTAGATTATGTTTATAAACAAGGTGGTTTAGAGATTACAGCAAGTTTCTTAGATAGACTTAAAAATTTAGGTTTTGAATATGCAACTAAAGCAGGTATTTCAATTTCGATTGCAGATATTATTGTTCCTAATGATAAACAAAAAGCTATCGATGAAGCAAAAAAACAAGTAAGAGAAATTCAAAATTCTTATAATCTCGGTTTGATTACTTCAGGGGAAAGATACAATAAAATCATTGATATTTGGAAAAGTACAAACAATGTTCTTTCAAAAGAAATGATGAAGCTTGTAGAAAAAGATAAAGAAGGTTTTAACTCTATTTATATGATGGCAGATTCTGGTGCTAGGGGTAGTGCAGCTCAAATTTCTCAGCTTGCTGCGATGAGAGGACTTATGACCAAACCTGATGGTTCTATTATCGAAACACCTATTATTTCAAATTTCCGTGAAGGGCTAAATGTTCTTGAATACTTTATTTCAACTCACGGTGCTAGAAAAGGTCTTGCAGATACCGCTCTTAAAACAGCAAATGCGGGTTATTTGACAAGAAAACTCATCGATGTTGCACAAAATGTAAAAATTACCATTGAAGATTGTGGAACACACGAGGGTGTTGAAATCAATGAAATTACCGCAGATAGTTCTATTATAGAAACTTTAGAAGAAAGAATTTTAGGCAGGGTTTTAGCTGAGGATGTGATTGATCCTATTACAAATTCTGTGCTTTTTGCGGAAGGTACTTTAATGGATGAGGAAAAAGCAAAAATTCTTGGCGAAAGCGGTATAAAAAGTGTCAATATCCGCACTCCTATTACCTGCAAAGCTAAAAAAGGAATTTGTGCAAAATGTTATGGTATCAATCTTGGTGAAGGTAAATTAGTAAAACCAGGCGAAGCAGTGGGAATTATTTCCGCTCAATCTATCGGTGAACCAGGAACGCAGCTAACTCTAAGAACTTTCCATAGCGGGGGAACTGCAAGTACGGATTTACAAGATAGACAAGTAAGCGCACAAAAAGAAGGTTTTATAAGATTTTATAATCTTAAAACTTATAAAAACAAAGAAGGTAAAAATATCGTAGCAAATCGTAGAAATGCGGCGGTTTTACTTGTGGAGCCAAAAATCAAAACTCCATTTAAAGGTGTGATTAATATAGAAAATATTCATGAAGATGTGATTGTTTCTATTAAAGATAAAAAACAAGAAGTAAAATACATATTAAGAAAATACGATCTTGCTAAACCAAATGAATTAGCAGGTGTAAGTGGCAGTATAGATGGAAAACTTTATTTGCCATATCAAAGCGGCATGCAAGTAGAAGAAAATGAAAGTATCGTAGAAGTGATTAAAGAGGGTTGGAATGTACCAAATCGTATTCCTTTTGCGAGTGAAATTTTAGTAGAAGATGGCGAGCCTGTAGTTCAAAATATCAAAGCAGGCGAAAAAGGAACACTCAAATTTTACATCCTTAAAGGCGATGGTTTAGATAGAGTAAAAAATGTTAAAAAAGGTGATATTGTTAAAGAAAAAGGATTCTTTGTAGTGATTGCTGATGAAAATGATAGAGAAGCAAAAAGACACTATATCCCAAGAGAATCTAAGATAGAATTTAACGATAGTGAAAAAATAGATGACGCAAATACTATCATTGCAAGTGCTCCTAAAAAAGAAAGAAAAGTGATTGCAGAATGGGATGCTTATAATAATACTATCATTGCAGAAATTGATGGTGTTGTAAGCTTTGAGGATATTGAAGCAGGTTATAGTGCTGATGAGCAAATTGATGAAGCTACAGGTAAGCGTTCTTTAGTAATTAATGAGTATTTACCTAGCGGAGTTAGACCAACTTTGGTAATTGCAGGAAAAGGTGATAAAGCTGTGCGTTATCACCTTGAACCAAAAACCGTTATTTTTGTTCATGATGGCGATAAAATTGCCCAAGCAGATATTTTAGCAAAAACTCCAAAAGCAGCAACTAAATCAAAGGATATTACAGGAGGTCTTCCAAGAGTTTCTGAACTTTTTGAAGCAAGAAAACCAAAAAATGCGGCTGTGATTGCAGAAATTGATGGTGTTGTTCGTTTTGATAAGCCTTTGCGCTCTAAAGAAAGAATTATTATCCAAGCAGAAGATGGAACAAGTGCTGAGTATTTAATCGACAAAT
The DNA here is from genome assembly GCF_004378835.1 of Campylobacter sp. CH246. Classification (NCBI taxonomy): domain Bacteria; kingdom Pseudomonadati; phylum Campylobacterota; class Epsilonproteobacteria; order Campylobacterales; family Campylobacteraceae; genus Campylobacter; species Campylobacter sp. CH246. Next base: position 234,517 of record NZ_RYYA01000002.1, on the reverse strand, counting down.
CAAAACATATTCAAGTAAGAGATGGAGAGTTTATTCATGCAGGTGAAAAACTTACAGATGGAGTTGTTTCGAGTCATGATGTGCTTAAAATTTTAGGTGAAAAAGCCTTACATTATTATTTGATTTCTGAAATTCAGCAAGTTTATCGCGGACAAGGTGTTGTGATTTCTGATAAACATATAGAAGTTATCGTTTCTCAAATGCTAAGACAAGTAAAAGTTGTAGATAGTGGACATACGAAATTTATTGAAGGTGATTTGGTTTCAAGACGTAAATTCCGTGAAGAAAATGAAAGAATCATTAGAATGGGTGGAGAACCAGCTATTGCCGAACCTGTGCTTTTAGGTGTAACAAGAGCAGCGATTGGAAGTGATAGTGTGATTTCTGCGGCTTCATTCCAAGAAACTACCAAAGTTTTAACTGAAGCAAGTATAGCAGGTAAATTTGACTACTTAGAAGATTTAAAAGAAAATGTTATTCTAGGTAGAATGATTCCTGTTGGAACAGGGCTTTATGGCGAACAAAATTTAAAACTTAAAGAACAAGAATAAAACTCTATTTTATAGCCCTTCGGGGCTATATTTCCTCATTTTCAATCTTTTTAACTAAAATATAAGCAAAAATTAGATATCATCCGAAGTTTATTACATTTTTAAAGAAAGGAATTATTGTGCCTACCATAAATCAATTGGTTAGAAAAGAGCGCAAAAAAGTTTTAGAAAAATCTAAATCTCCAGCGCTTAAAAATTGTCCACAAAGAAGGGGAGTTTGCACTAGGGTTTATACTACAACACCTAAAAAACCAAACTCAGCGTTAAGAAAAGTTGCCAAAGTAAGACTTACTAGTGGCTTTGAAGTGATCAGCTATATTGGCGGTGAAGGTCATAACTTACAAGAACACAGCATTGTTTTAGTGCGTGGTGGTAGGGTAAAAGACTTACCAGGGGTTAAATATCACATCGTTCGTGGTGCTCTTGATACAGCAGGTGTTGCAAAAAGAACAGTTTCTCGTTCTAAATATGGTGCTAAACGCCCTAAAGCAGGCGCTGCAAAATAATCATTCATACAGACAAATCCGTTAGATTTGATTTTGTTTGAGTAAAATTTAAAATTTGAAGGAAAAATAATGAGAAGAAGAAAAGCTCCGGTAAGAGAAGTTTTACCTGATCCGATTTATGGTAATAAAGTAATCACAAAATTTATTAATTCTTTAATGTATGATGGCAAAAAAAGCACAGCTACAACAATTATGTATGGTGCTTTAGAAGCTATCGATAAAAAAGGTGGCGAGAAAAAAGGTATTGATATTTTTAATGATGCGATTGAAAATATTAAGCCTTTATTAGAAGTGAAATCTCGTCGTGTAGGTGGTGCAACTTATCAAGTTCCAGTTGAAGTTCGTCCTGCTAGACAACAAGCTTTGGCGATTCGTTGGATTATTTCTTTTGCAAGAAAAAGAAGTGAAAGAACTATGATTGATAAACTTGCAGCTGAGCTTTTAGATGCAGCAAATAGCAAAGGTGCTTCATTTAAGAAGAAAGAAGATACTTATAAAATGGCTGAAGCAAATAAAGCATTTGCTCACTATCGTTGGTAAGAAGGAGTGTGTATGTCAAGAAGTACTCCTTTAAAAAAAGTTAGAAATATCGGTATTGCTGCTCACATTGATGCGGGTAAAACGACTACATCTGAAAGAATTCTTTTCTTTACAGGTATGAGTCATAAAATCGGTGAAGTTCATGATGGTGCTGCAACTATGGACTGGATGGAACAAGAGAAAGAGCGCGGGATTACTATCACTTCTGCGGCTACAACTTGTTTTTGGAAAGATCATCAAATCAATCTTATTGACACTCCAGGCCACGTGGATTTTACAATTGAAGTTGAAAGATCTATGCGTGTTCTTGATGGTGCTGTTGCGGTATTTTGTTCAGTGGGTGGGGTGCAGCCTCAAAGTGAAACAGTTTGGAGACAAGCAAATAAATACGGTGTTCCAAGAATAGTATTTGTAAACAAAATGGATAGAATCGGTGCAAATTTTTATAATGTAGAAGATCAAATTCGCAACCGTTTAAAAGCTAATCCAGTTCCACTTCAAATTCCAATCGGTGCTGAGGATAATTTTAAAGGCGTAATCGATCTTGTAACTATGAAAGCTTTAGTTTGGGAAGATGATACTAAGCCAACGGATTATGTAGAAAAAGAAATTCCAGCTGAACTTAAAGAAAAGGCAGAAGAATATCGCACAAAAATGATAGAAGCAGTTTCTGAAACTTCAGATGAGTTGATGGAAAAATATTTAGGTGGAGAAGAATTAAGTCTTGAAGAGATTAAAACAGGGATTAAAGCAGGATGTTTAAGTCTTTCTATCGTTCCTATGCTTTGCGGTACAGCGTTTAAAAATAAAGGGGTTCAACCTTTACTTGATGCTGTTGTGGCTTATTTGCCAGCTCCTGATGAAGTGGCAAATATCAAGGGTGAATATGAAGATGGTACAGAAGTTTCTGTAAAATCAACTGATGATGGCGAGTTTGCAGGGCTTGCATTTAAAATCATGACAGATCCATTTGTAGGACAACTTACTTTCGTGCGTGTTTATCGTGGTTGTTTGGAAAGTGGCTCTTATGCTTATAACTCAACTAAAGATAAAAAAGAAAGAATTGGTCGTTTGTTAAAAATGCACTCTAATAAAAGAGAAGAGATTAAAGTGCTTTACGCAGGCGAAATTGGTGCTGTTGTAGGACTTAAAGATACTTTAACAGGGGATACTCTTGCAAGTGAAAAAGATAAGGTAATCCTTGAAAGAATGGATTTTCCAGATCCCGTTATTTCTGTTGCAGTTGAGCCAAAAACCAAAGCTGATCAAGAAAAAATGTCTATTGCTTTAAATAAATTAGCACAAGAAGATCCAAGTTTTAGAGTTTCAACTGATGAAGAAAGTGGCCAAACTATCATTTCAGGTATGGGTGAGTTACACCTTGAAATTATCGTTGATAGAATGCTTCGTGAATTTAAAGTTGAAGCTGAAGTAGGTCAACCACAAGTTGCTTATCGCGAAACTATTAGAAAAACTGTTGAACAAGAATACAAATACGCTAAACAATCAGGTGGTCGTGGCCAGTATGGACATGTATTCTTACGCCTTGAACCGCTTGAGCCAGGTAGTGGATATGAATTTGTTAATGATATCAAAGGCGGGGTGATTCCAAAAGAATACATTCCTGCAGTTGATAAAGGTGTTCAAGAAGCATTACAAAATGGTGTTTTAGCAGGTTATCCTGTAGAAGATGTTAAAGTAACTGTTTATGATGGAAGTTATCACGAAGTGGATTCATCTGAGATGGCGTTTAAGCTTGCTGCTTCTATGGGCTTTAAAGAAGGTGCTAGAAAAGCAGGTGCTGTGATCTTAGAGCCTATGATGAAAGTTGAAGTAGAAACTCCCGAAGATTATATGGGTGATGTTATTGGCGATCTTAACAAACGCCGTGGTCAAGTAAATAGCATGGATGAGCGTGGTGGAAATAAAATCATCACAGCATTTTGTCCTTTGGCTGAAATGTTTGGTTATTCAACTGATCTTAGAAGTCAGACTCAAGGTCGTGCGACTTATTCTATGGAATTTGATCACTATGATGAAGTTCCTAAAAATGTTGCGGATGAAATCATCAAAAAAAGAAACGGTTAAATTTTTAGCGGGATTTTTTCCCGCTTTCTGTCCTCGTAGCTCAGCAGGATAGAGCGCAAAATTCCTAATTTTGAGGCCGTGAGTTCGAATCTCGCCGTGGACACCATTTTATGAGGTGTTATTATGATAAAAATTGCTTTTTTTATAACTTTTGTAATTTCTTTTTTGGCAGCACAAAGCCCAGTAAATTTTAAAGAAGATAATACAACAAAAGAACAAAATATATTTAAAGAACAACCTCCAAAACGCATTAAAATTCCAACGCATTAAAATATATGTCAGATTTGATTACGCTAGCACAATTATCACAAGGGTATCGTTACAATAGTGATTCTTTAATTTTAGCTGATTTTATTTTAAAACAAGGAATTAAAGGTGTTGTTTTTGATGTAGGTGCGGGCTGTGGTATCATAGGTATTTTACTTAAAAAAAATATTGCAAATTTAAGTTTATCTTTGATTGATATTCAAAAAGAAAATATAGAATTGATTGAAAAAAATTTAAAATCCAACCAAATACAAGGTGATATTTTTCATGATGATTTTAATCAATTTCAAAGCGTGAAAAAAATTGACTTTATAGTTTGTAATCCTCCATTTTATAGACAAGGAGCCTACAAGAGTGAAGATCAGCATAAAGCTATAAGTAAATTTCAGGAATTTTTACCCTTGCATAGCTTTTTAACTAAAGCAAATTCTATGCTTAAGCCAAATGGTACTTTATATTTTTGCTATGAAGCTTTAGCTTTAGATGAAATTTGTTTTATTTTAAAAGATATGAAAATGAAAATAACAAAGCTTTGCTTTGTACATACACATCAAAACAAAAAAGCAAGACTTGTTTTGATACAGGTAAAAAAAGGTTCAAAATCGCCTTGTGAGATTTTGCCTCCTTTTTTTGTATATGAAAATGAAATTTTAAGCAAACAAATGCAAGAAATTCACTTAAGATTTAGGTTAAAAAGTTATGATATTTGATAAAAATTTTTCTTATGCTTTTGATGAAAATGCTTGTGAGAAATGCGGTGGAAAGTGTTGCACTGGAGAAAGTGGCAATATTTTTGCGAGCAAGGAAGAATTAGAAGCATTAAGAAAGTATTTAAATTTAGAAAGCAAAGAATTTGCTGAAAAATACTTGAGAAAAGTAGGTTTTAAAATGAGTTTTAAGGAAGTCGAATTTGAAGATGGCTTTGCTTGTATTTTTTTTGATACTCAAAAAAGAAATTGCAGTATCTACGATTTTCGTCCAAAACAATGCAGAACTTTTCCATTTTGGGAATATTTTAAAACACATCAAAAGGAATTAGAAAAAGAATGTATAGGTATTTGTTATTTGTCTTAGCAGCCTTTTTTTTGGCAGCTTGTGGAAGTTCAAAAATCAATGTTGTTTATCCTGATTATACAAAATATAAAAGCAATGATCTTGATTTAAGGGTTATGAAAGCTTATAATTATGAGTATTATAAACAATACAAAGAGGCTAGAGATGAATTTTTAAGTCTTTATCAAGATTATAATAATACTAATTTTTTAGAAAATGCATTTTTGCTTACTTTAGCAAACAATCTTGACAAGCAAGTAGAGTTAAATAATCTAGCAAAACCTTATTTAAATGAAAATAATAACCTTAAGCGACTTAGTGCTCTTTATGCTTTAAATTCAAATGATATCAACAATGCTCAAAAACTTATGAAAGAACTTTTGGCAAAAAAGGATAGTGATCCTAGAAATTTAGAGCTTTACGGGGATATTTTAGTTAAAAAAAATGATTTAAAAAATGCTACAAAGTACTATAGATCTGCTTATAATCAAGTGCAAAATGAAGAAATTTTATTTAAACTCATAGGAATTTATGCGATTTTGAATGATACTTTAAATATTAAAAATGTTTTAGAATTTTCAAGAAAAACCAATGGTTGCACTCTCAAAACTTGCGTCTTGCTTGCTAAAATTTATTTTGATGAAAAAAATATCGAAGCTTTAAAAAGTATATATAAAGAGCTTTATCAACTTACCAAAAATAAAAGTTTTGTATTGGCTTTGGTTGAGCTTTTAAATTCTCAAGGCAAAACAGAAGAAGCTTTAAAAATTTCTTTGCAGTATGATTTAGATGATGACATTAAACTCGCTTTGTATCAGAATTTAAAACGCTTTGATGATGCTAAAAAAATGAGTTTAGCTCTTTATCATAAAACAAAAAATAAAGAATATCTTCTACGAGCGGCAGTTTTTGAATTTGAAGCTGCAAATGAAGCTAAAAAAATCACTCCAAAAGTAATTGATTCTGTAAAAGAAAAATTCGAACAGGCTATCGATAAAGATAGCAATGCTTTGTATTTAAACTACTATGGATATTTGCTTATAGATTATGATTTAGATGTTAAAAAAGGTATAGAGCTTGTGAAACTTGCCTTAGAAAAAGATCCACAGAATTTGTATTATTTAGATTCTTTAGCTTGGGGGTATTATAAACTAGGCGATTGTAAGCAAGCATGGGAAATTTTAAAACAAACATTAGATGATAAAGAATTTGCAAATTCTGATGAGAGCAAAGCTCATATAAAAGCGATAAAGGCGTGTATAAAACCATGATATTGGATAAAATTTTTGAAAAAACAAAAGAAGATTTAAAAGAACGCAAACTAAAACTTCCTTATGATATGTTAGGGCGTTCTTTAGCTTCAAATCCTTTCTTTCCAAAAGATGTGATTAAGGCTTTGAAAAGAGTAGAAAAAGAAGTTAAAATCATAGCAGAAGTAAAAAAAGCAAGCCCTAGCAAGGGAGTCATTAGAGAAGACTTTGATCCTTTGAGTATCGCTTTAAATTATGAGAAGAACAAAGCTGTGGCGATTTCTGTTTTAACTGAGCCGCATTTTTTTAAAGGTTCTTTAGAATACTTAAGTCTTATACGCCGTTATACGCAAATTCCTTTACTTAGAAAAGATTTTATCTTTGATGAGTATCAAATTTTAGAAGCTTTGGTTTATGGGGCGGATTTTGTATTATTAATCGCTAAAATGCTAAGCATGAAAGAGCTTAAAAAACTGCTTGAGTTTGCAAGACATTTAGGTCTTGAGGCTTTGGTTGAAATTCATGATAAAGAGGATTTGAGTAAGGCTATTTTTGCTGGAGCGGATATCATTGGTATCAATCATCGTAATTTAGAGGATTTTACTATGGATATGAGTTTGTGCGAAAAACTTATCCCACAAATCCCAAATTCAAAAATCATCATCGCAGAAAGTGGTTTAGAAAATAAAGAATTTTTAGAGCATTTGCAAAATTTAGGCGTTGATGCTTTTTTAATCGGCGAATATTTTATGCGCGAAAAAGATGAAGGAAAGGCTTTAAAAGCTTTGCTTTAAGGAGGGAAAATGCAGTATTTGTATGCACCATGGCGGAGTGAGTATTTTGAAAAAGAAAAAAGCATTTGTCCATTTTGTGATTGTGCTAATAAGATCAAAAGCGATGAAGAATTAGGTGTGATTTTTAGAGCAAAGCATTGTTTTGGAGTGATGAACCGCTATCCTTATTCTGCAGGGCATTTTATGGTGATTCCTTATATACATGAAGAGCATATAGAAAATTTAAGTGATGAAATTTGGCAAGAAATGAGTTATTTTGTGCGTTTGGGGGTACAAATTTTAAAAGAGCAAATTCATGCAAATGGAGTGAATATCGGTATGAATTTAAGCAAGGATGCAGGAGCTGGCATAGCTTTTCATTGTCATTATCATCTAGTGCCACGCTGGTCAGGAGATACAAATTTTATCACAACCATAGGAGAAACTAGGGTTTGTGGCACTAATATAGAGCAAGTTTATCAAAAACTTGTTTTGGCTTTTAAAAATGCTCAGTGAAGTTGAATTTGTAGAGTTTCAAAAAGAAAATTTCTCTCTTTTAATCGATGCAAGAAGCCCTAGAGAATTTTTTCATTCTCACTTGATAGGAGCTTTAAATTTTTATGCACTCAATGATGAAGAATATCAAGAAATAGGAACAATTTATAAGAAAAATCAAGCTTTAGCTAAGGCTATGGGTGCGAGTTATATTTGTCAAAATACCGCTAAGCATATATTAGAAATCACTCAAAATTTTCGCATAGGAGAAAAGGTGGGGATTTATTGTTCTCGTGGGGGTTTGCGTTCAAAGTCTATCGCAGTGATTTTAAGTGAGCTTGGCTTTAGGGTGGTGCGTTTAAAAGGTGGGTTTAAAGCTTATAGAACTTTTGTAACGCATTATTTCGAAAATGAAATAAATTTTGATTTTTTTGCTCTTTGTGGTAATACAGGTTGTGGAAAAACAGAGCTTTTAGAACAACTCCCACAAGCTATAAATTTAGAAAAAATGGCAAATCATTTAGGCTCGTCTTTTGGTGATATTTTAGGAAAACAACCTACGCAAAAAGCTTTTGAAGCAGAACTTTTTCACAATATTCAAAATTTAGAAAATTTTGCTTTCATAGAAAGCGAAAGTCGCAAAATAGGGGATATTATCTTACCTTTGAAATTTTATGAAAAAATGCAAAAGGCTTTTAAAATTTATTGTTTTTGTTCTTTAGAAAATCGCGTTAGAAGAATACAAAAAATTTATCAAGAAAAAATAACTCCTTTGAAATTTCAACAATGTGTGCAAAAAATCAGTCCTTATATCAGCTTAAATTTACGCCAAGATTTGCTTCAAAGTTATGAGAGAAAAGAATGGCAAAAGCTTATTGTTATGCTTTTGGAGTATTATGATAAAACTTATAAAAAACCAGATAAGATTGATCTTGAGTTAAATACTGATGATATTTTAAAAGCTAAAGAAGAGCTTTTAGATCATTTTAAAGCACAATTACTTTTTTAATATCAGATAATTTTATTAAATAATCAAATTTTTTCTTCATTATCTTGTAATAATCCTTTTTATCTTTGTTGTTTTTTAACTTGGCTCAAATTTTTATTTTAATGCTAGTAATTTTGAATTATAGAGAAGTAAAATATTTTTTAAAATACCTATTTATAGTAATTTAAGATAAAAAAATAAATTTTGATAAAAAAAATATATAAAATATTTCTTAAATTTATATTTTTTTAAATCATTTTAAATATAATTATCTCGCAATTAAATTTTTGTAAGAAAGGACAGGTAAATGAATGCGATAAATTCAAGTTTTATTGTGTTGTGTACTTTGCTAGTTTTGCTTATGACTCCAGCTTTGGCAATGTTTTATTCAGGTATGGTAAGAAGTAAAAATACTCTTAATACTATAATGAATTGCTTTATTGTTTTTGGTGTTATTACTGTACAATGGGTAGTGCTTGGATTTAGTCTTTCTTTTGGTAAAGATGAAGGACTTGGGCTTGTAGGAAATTTCGAGAATTTCCTCTTAGAGGGTATTAGCGGATACAACGCTTCAGGCGTTCCAAATATTCTTTTTGTGATTTTTCAAATGATGTTTGCACTTATTGCATCTGCCATCATAACAGGCTCTTTGGTGGGAAGAATTAAACTGGGTGTTTTGGTGATATTTCTACTTTTTTGGAGTACTTTAGTTTATGATGTGTTAGCACATATGATTTGGAGCAGTGAGGGATTTTTGCTTAAAAGAGGAAGTCTTGATTTTGCTGGGGGCGGTGTTGTGCATATTAGCTCTGGGGTTGCTGGACTTGTAGGAGCTTTGATGGTAGGCGCTAGAAAAAGTGATGATGAGGATAAAAACGCGCATTCTATTCCTTATGCTTTCTTAGGTGCGATTTTGCTTTTTATAGGATGGTTAGGTTTTAATGCTGGAAGTGCTGGCGAAATGAATGATGTTGCTATCAATGCTTTTATAGTAAGTATTATATCAGCAGCTTGTGGCTTTTTATCTTGGGTAGTGCTTGAGTGGCTCATCCATAAAAAACCGACTATTTTAGGTGGACTTAGTGGGCTTGTAGCAGGGCTTGTGGGAATTACTCCAGCTTGCGGTTATGTAGATATTTATGCTTCTCTTGTTATAGGGACTTTGTCTTCTGTGTTTTGTTATTTTGGTTTAAGTTTTATTAAATACAAACTCAAATGGGATGATTCTTTAGATGCCTTTTCTTTACATGGAATCGGAGGTATTTGGGGAGGAATTGCCACAGGGCTTTTTGCAAGTGCTAAAGTAAATCCTAATGTGATTGCCCAAAATGCACTTGGCGAGGGATTTTTTATCAGCGGAAGTTTGGAACTTTTAAAAGAGCAAATTTTTGCTATTGTGATTTGTGTGGTTTTGTCAGCTCTTATAAGCTTTGTTATTTTTAAGATTATCTCTTGTTTTACAGACTTAAGAGTAAAAGAAGAAGTAGAGCAAAAAGGCTTAGATGTGAGTTTGCACGGAGAAAAAGCTTATACTTTAGCTTAGTTGGCTAAATTTTTACCAAAAAGTCCTTGTAATCATAAACAAGGACTTCAAAATCATTCTTAATTAAAATCAGACAAATACTTTAAAATAAAGTGGATAAATTCATCACTATCATTTGGGCAAGTGATTAAATCATAATCGCACTTTGCTAAATGTTTATACTCCATACCTAGCTCAAAAATCGTTTCAGAACAATCAATGCAAAAAGAAATAGGGTAAATCAGAGCTTTATCGTTTAAATTTGCCAAAACATCGCTTGTATTTGGTTCAAGCCATTTTACAGGGCCTAGTTTAGACTGATAAGCTAAAATAAATTCATCAAAATGATCTTTTAGCTTTTCTTTTAAAATTTCTACATGATCATTTACATGCTTTTCATATAAATCACCTTTATCAATAATGCTTTGTGGTAAAGAATGCGCTGAAAAAATCAAAATTTTGGCATCAAATTTACTTTTTTTAGCCAAAATGTGCGAAACTATCATCTCGTTATAAAGCTCATTTTTGTAAAAAATATCTATAGTTTTTACTTTTGCTTGAATTTTTTGCTTTGAAATTTCATTTTGCAGAACTTCTAAAGATGAAGTTACTGTGGTGCAAGAATGGTGCGGATAAAGTGGAAAAAGAATGATTTCATCACTTGCATTTAAAGTGTATTTTTGCAAAATTTCTGTGGCAAAAGGAGGAACATAAAGATTTACAAAGTCAAATTTAAATTCATCTTGTTTTAAATTAAGCTTGTCACACAGGCTTTGAGTAAGTTCGTTTAAAGGGGATTTTCCGCCCATTTTTTTATAGTTTTCTTGCATGGCTTTAACGCGAGCCTTTGTTATGATCCATGCTACAAATTTTCTTAAAAATCGATTTTTGATTCCTAAAATATAAGGATCATTAAACATATTTTTTAAAAAAACTTCACAATCTTGTAAATTCGTAGCTCCGCCCATATTTAAAAATAAAACTAATTTCACGCAAACCTTTCTAAAATTTCTTGAACTTTGTAAGCATCGCTCGTGCTGGCTAAATGATTGGGTTGATTATCGATAAGTTTTAACAAAGCTTCGTGTTCTGAAAAAAGTGGACTTTGTTGAGTAAGTTCTATAAAATTTCCATCTTTTAATAAAGAAAAGTCATTTAAATTGGCTTCATAAAAATGATTTTTAGTAATAAGATGAATTTTTCTTAGTTTTTGTGTGCTATTCCAACTTTGATGTATGCTAGCAATACATTTTTCAAGCTCACATAGAATAATGCTTTCACTTTCTCTTGTTTGATCTTGGGTGTATTTTTTAAGCAAATTGGTTTTTGTTATTTCTTGTTTGCTTAAAAAACAAAGCAAATCAAGATCATGCACAGCCAAATCTTGCAAAATCCCTACATCGCTGATTCTTTGTGGGTAGGGTGAAAATCTTTGTATGTTAATGCTGATAATTTCTTCATTTTCAAGCTCTTTTTTTAGGGCTAAAACCGCAGGATTAAATCTTTCGCAAAAACCTACACCTACTTTTATGCTGTATTCTTTAGCTAAATTTGAAATTTCGTCTATTTCTTTTAAATTTAGAGCTAAAGGCTTTTCGATTAAAACGCATTTGCATTGTTTAAAAACTTTTTTTGCTATTGTTAAATGTGAATTTGTAGGTGTTGCTATGATGATAATATCATTATTTTGATTTAAAAATTTATCCAGATCATCATAAAAAATATCATCAAAAATATTTAGGTTTGGATTTTTGCAAAGATCAAAAAGTGCATTAAGTTTAAAATGAGAATTTTTACTAAGTTCATTTAAGTGGTTTTGCCCCATTTTTCCAAGGCCTATGATACCTATTTTCATGGAATCAATCTTTAAAAATACAAATAACTTGCTCTTGCTCTTCTTCACTTAAAAAAGGTGAAAAAGGCAAAGATAAGATGTGTTCGCTTGCGTATTCTGAATTTTTAAGTTCTAAATTTGAAAACTCACTAAAGCAAGGTTGTTTATGCAAAGGGGTTGGATAGTGTATAGCATAAGGTATATTAGCTTTTTCAAATTTTTGCAATACACTAGCTCTATCTTCAACTAAAACACTGTATTGTGCATAAGCGCTAAAAGCATTTGGATTAATTTGTGGAATTTGACAGTTTTTTAAATTTGCATTATAAATTTGTGCTAATTTTTGTCTTTTGTCTAATTCTTTTTCTAGGTATTTTAACTTAACATTTAAAATCGCTGCTTGTAAGGTGTCAAGGCGTCCATTTATACCTATAAATTCATGTTTATAACGCTGAGTTTGTCCGTGATTGAGTAAAATTCTTATTTTTTTAGCAATTTCATCATCATGGCAAAAAATAGCCCCGCCATCGCCATAAGCTCCCAAAGGCTTCGAAGGAAAAAAGCTTGTGCATGAAATTTTAGCTATAGAGCAGGATTTTTCTCCTTTGAAACTTGCGCCAAAACTTTGTGCACCATCTTCGATCAAAGTGATATTTTTATCTTTTAAAATTTCTTCTAAAGCCCTTAAATCACTCATTTGTCCAAACATACTCACTGCTATAACAGCTTTAGTTTTTGGAGTTATTGCTTTTTGCACTGCTTTAAAATCAAGATTGTAATTTGATAAATTTATATCTACAAAAACAGGTTTTGCACCTACCAAGGCCACAACTTCAGCTGTTGCTATGAAAGTAAAACTAGGCACTATAACTTCATCATCTTTGCCAATATCTAAGGCTCTTAAGGCAAGGTATAAAGCACTAGTTCCACTTGAGCAACCTATAGCGTGTTTAACACCTAAGAAATGAGCTAAATTTTGCTCAAATTCGTTAAGCTTTGCACCGCCTATGAAAGAAGAACTTGATAAAACGCTTTCAATTTCAGCATTGATTTCATCTTTGTATGCGAGATATTGGGCTTGAAGATTGATAAAATTCATAAAAAACCTTAGAGAAATAAAATTAAATAAAAATGTTTATTGTATTTTAGTTTTACTTAATTTAAAGTAATTTTGGTATGATATGTTTTTATAAAAATTTCTTTAGGAAAATTTATGGATATCAGAAAAGCTTATTTGGATTTTTTTGCATCAAAAGGACATGAGATAACCCCGTCAAGTCCTTTAGTTCCTGATGATGCAACTTTACTTTTTACCAATGCGGGTATGGTGCCTTTTAAAAGTATATTTACAGGAGAAATTCCACGCCCAAATCCTCCACGCAAAACAAGCTGTCAAACTTGTATAAGAGCAGGTGGAAAGCACAATGACTTAGATAATGTTGGCTATACCGCACGCCATCATACTTTTTTTGAAATGCTTGGGAATTTTAGTTTTGGAGATTATTTTAAAGAACAAGCCATAGCTTATGCTTGGGAATTTGTAACTGAAGTTTTAAAACTACCTAAAGATAGACTTTATGTAACCGTGCATGAAAACGATGATGAAGCTTTTAATCTATGGCAAAAACACATTCAAAAAGAAAGAATTTACAAATTTGGTGATAAAGATAACTTCTGGCAAATGGGCGATACTGGTCCTTGTGGTCCTTGCAGTGAGATTTTTTATGACCAAGGACAAGAGCATTTTAACTCAAGCGAAGATTATATGGGTGGAGATGGAGATAGATTTTTAGAAATCTGGAATCTTGTTTTTATGCAATATGAAAGAAGTGCTAATGGAGTGCTTAGCCCACTGCCAAAGCCAAGTATTGATACAGGAATGGGGCTTGAAAGGGTAACAGCGATTAAAGAAGGTAAATTTAGCAATTTTGATAGCTCGCTTTTTATGCCAATCATCAATGAAATTTCAAAACTTTGTAACAAAACTTATGTTTATGAAAGTGGAGCAAGTTTTAGAGTCATAGCTGATCATATAAGATCAAGTGTATTTTTACTTGCGCAAGGGGTAAGTTTTGATAAAGAAGGTAGAGGTTATGTTTTGCGTCGTATTTTGCGTCGTGCTTTAAGGCATGGATATTTGCTAGGTTTTAAACAAGCTTTTATGTATAAACTAGTTGATGTTGTGTGCGATTTAATGGGCGGACATTATACCTATCTTAATGAGAAAAAAGACTTTATAAAAGAACAAATTCGCCTTGAAGAAGAAAGATTTTTAAGTACTATAGAAAATGGGATTGAAATTTTTAATGAAGAGCTTAAAAACACTAAAGAAATTTTTAGCGGAGAAGTAGCCTTTAAACTTTATGATACTTATGGTTTTCCGCTTGATTTAACGGCTGATATGCTAAGGGAAAAAAACCTTAAAGTTGATGAAGAAAAATTTGAACTTTTAATGAACGAGCAAAAAGCACGCGCTAAAGCTTCTTGGAAAGGAAGTGGAGATAAAACTGCAAGTGGAGATTTTAAAAACTTGCTTGAAAAATTTGGAGAAAATCATTTTGTAGGTTATGAAAAAGCAGAATGCGAAAGTAAAATTTTAGCCCTTTTAGATGAAGATTTTAAAGAAGTTTCCACCCTTAAAGATGCGGGTTGGGTGATGCTTGAAAACACACCTTTTTATGCAACAAGTGGGGGACAAAGTGCTGATAGTGGGTTTATAACTAAGCGTGAAGTTTTAGATACGCAAAAGTTTTTTAATCTCAATCTTAGCTTTATAAAAGCAGGCGAAGAACTAAAAGTTGGCGATATAGTTCATGCAAGAATCGATACAGAAAAAAGAGAGCAAATCGCACGCCACCACTCAGCCACTCATCTTTTACACCATGTTTTAAGAGAAATTTTAGGTTCTCATGTAAGCCAAGCAGGATCTTTAGTTGAAAGCAATAAACTAAGATTTGATTTTACTCATCATAAAGCTTTAAGCAAAGAAGAGCTAGAAAGCATTGAAAAAAGAGTCAATGAAATGATTATAAACTCAAGCGAAGCTATCTTAGAAAATATGCCTTTAGAAGAAGCTAAAAAAAGCGGTGCTATAGCATTGTTTAATGAAAAATACCAAGGCAATGTGCGTGTTTTAACTTTAGGTGAAAGCAAAGAACTTTGCGGGGGAACTCATGTTAAAAATACTGCTCAAATAGGAAGTTTTTACATAGTTAAAGAAAGTGGTGTGAGTGCTGGGGTTAGACGCATTGAAGCTGTAGTTTCTAAAGCGGCTTTAGAATTTGTAAAAAATCAACTTGAAGAACTTTCTAAAGCCAAAGATGAGCTTAAAAATAATGATATTTTAAGCGGGGTTAAAAAGCTTAAAAATGAAATTTTAAGTTTAAAAAATGAGCTTAAAAACTCAAGTAAAACAGAGTTTGATTCTAAAAATATCCAAGGTGTTGAAATTTGCGTAAAACGCGTAGATAATGGCGATATTAAAGCTATGATTGATGATTTTAAAAACAAATTTATTAAAGCGGTGATTTTGCTTATCCAAGTAAAAGATGAAAAAATCACTTTAGCAGCTGGTGTTAAAGATGCGCCTTTAAAAGCAGGAGCTTTGGTTAAAGAAGCGGCGCAAATTTTAGGTGGAAATGGTGGCGGAAGAGATGATTTTGCTACTGCAGGTGGAAAAGATTTAAGCAAAATTGATGAAGCTTTAAAACAAAGCTTAGAAACGATAGAAAAAGCACTTTAATGTTAATTCTTGCTTCAAGTTCCATTTCAAGGGCTAACTTGCTTAAAACCGCAAAGATTGATTTTAAACAAGTTGGTTTTGATTATGATGAAAATTTAAATAAAAATATTTCACCTTTTTTATATGTTCAAAAAATAGTTCTTGAAAAAGAAAAACAATTTTTAAGTGCTTTAGGCAAAGATTTTCAAAACCAAAATTTGCTTTTTGCAGATAGTATAGTTTGCATAGATGAAAAAATTCTTACTAAAGCAAAAGATAAAAAAGAAGCTTATGAAATGCTTGCCTTGCAAAATGGCAAGTATGCAAGTATTTTATCGGCCTTTTTGCTTGTAAAACCTGAAAAAAGAGTTTTTTCTCTTTCTAAAACTACGCTTTATTTTAAAAATTTTGATGAAAATGCTTTAAGAGATTATGTAGAAAATGATCTTTATAAAGGCAAGGCGGGTTGTATCATGTGTGAGGGTTTTCATCGAAATTTCATCACTCAACAAGTAGGAAATCTAAGCACTGCTTTAGGGCTTGATATTCAAACTTTAAAGGCTTATTTATGAAAATATTAAAATATATTTTTTCATTTTTTACTCTTTTGTTTATAGCTGGATTTATTTATGTGGCTTATCTTTTCACAAGTGCTGATACTGAGGGTTATACTTTTAAAGAATACAAACCTCCTCTTACAACACAAATTTACGATAGAAATGGTAAGCTTGTGGCTAATATTTTTGAACAGCATCGTTTTTACGCTCCTTATGAAGAGCTTCCCCCACGCCTTATAGAAGCTTTGGTTGCTATAGAAGATACAAGCTTTTTTGAACATAATGGAGTTAATATCGATGCCATTTTTAGAGCTGCTGTAAAAATCATAAAAAGCGGTGGAAAAACCATGGAAGGAGCTTCCACTCTTACTCAGCAATTTATTAAAAACACAGAATTAACCCCCGAAAGAACGATTACGCGTAAAATTCGAGAAGCTTTGCTTGCTTATAAAATGGAAACCATTTTAACTAAAGAGCAAATTTTAGAAAGGTATTTAAATTTTATCTTTTTTGGACATGGGTATTATGGAGTAAAAACCGCATCTTTGGGGTATTTTCATAAAAATTTAAATGAACTAAGCCTTAAAGAGATTGCTATGCTAGTGGGTATGCCAAAAGCACCTAGCAGTTATGATCCTACAAAGCATTTAGATCTTTCCATCTCAAGAGCAAATAATGTTATTTCAAGAATGTATAATCTAGGCTGGATTTCAAAAACAGATTATGATACAGCCATCAAAGAAATTCCGCAAGTTTATGATGATACGCTTACTCAAAATGCTGCTCCTTATGTCGTAGATGAAGTGATTAAACAATTAAGTCCTAGCATTAAAGACTTAAAAACAGGTGGATATAAAATTATTTTAAATATAGACTTAGATGTTCAAAATATGGCGCAAAATGCTTTAAAATTTGGTTATGATGAGATAGTAAAACGCGATAAAGATGCAAATTTAAGCACTTTAAACGGAGCTATGGTTGTGGTAAATCATCAAAGTGGCGATGTTTTAGCTTTGGTAGGTGGGGTTGATTATGAAAAAAGTAATTATAATCGTGCTACTCAAAGTATGCGTCAACCTGGAAGCTCTTTTAAACCTTTTGTGTATCAAGTGGCGATTAATTTAGGATATTCGCCTATGAGTGAAATTGCTGATATTTCTAGAATTTTTGAAGGTGGAGCGGGTAATAATGAGGATTGGAAACCTAAAAATGAAGGGGGTAAATTTTTAGGTTTAATTACCTTAAAAGAAGCTTTAACAAGATCAAGAAATTTAGCTACCATTAATCTCGCACTTGATATGGGGCTTGATGTTCTTTACTCTAAACTAATGGAATTTGGATTTAAAGATATACCGCCTAATTTATCAATCGTATTGGGAAGTTTTGGTATTTCTCCTTTGGAGTATTCGAAATTTTATACCATGTTTGGGAACTATGGCACGATTAAAGATCCTCAAATTATCAGACAAGTTCAAGATAAAACCGGTAAAACCATCATGGAATTTAACTCAAATGAGCGTAAAGTCAGCAATGAAGCGCAAAGTTTTCTGGTTTTAGATATGATGAGAAATGTTGTTGAAAAAGGCACAGGGCGTAATGCAAGAGTAAAAGATATAGAAATAGCAGGAAAAACAGGAACAACGAATAAAAGTGTTGATGCTTGGTTTTGTGGACTTACGCCTGAAATAGAAGCAATCATTTGGTATGGAAATGATAACAACAAGCCTATGCGTTATACAGAAGGTGGTGCTAGAACGGCTGCTCCTGTGTTTAGGGAATTTTTAACTCAATATATAGAAAAATTCCCTGATACAACTAGAAAATTTAGCATTCCTAATGGAGTTTATCGTGGAAATTATAAAGGAGAAAGTGCTTATTATACCACCAAGTCACCATTGCCAAAAGCAAATATGAAATTTAATGAAAGCGAGATTATATTTTGAAAGTAGTTCCTTTCTACTTTCAAAATGATTAAGCTTTTTTGATGATTATTTCATCATCTTTTGCATCAATGATAATATTATCATTTTCATGGAGTTCATCAGCAAGTATCATATCGCTTAATTTATCTTCTATAAGATCATAAATAGCTCTTCTTAAAGGTCTAGCACCAAAATCAGGGTCAAAACCATCTTTAGCGATTAAAAGGGCTGCATTTTCGCTTAAACTTGCTTTTATCCCCTTGTTTTCTAAGCTCATTTGTAAATCTTTAAATAAAAGCTTGACTATTTCATAAGCTTCATCTTTTCCAAGTGGATTAAAGGTGATAATATCATCTAAGCGGTTTAAAAACTCAGGTTTAAAGAAATTTTTTAACTCATCTTTTACCGCATCTTCTTGTTCTTTTCCACTTAAATTCATAATGGCACTTGAGGCGATATTAGAAGTTAAAATGATAATGGTATTTTTAAAATCCACTGTTACACCTTTACTATCGGTTGCTCTACCATCATCTAAAATCCCTAAAAGCACATTAAATACATCTTTATGTGCTTTTTCAACTTCATCAAACAAAAGCACGCTATAAGGTTTTCTTCGTACAGCTTCAGTAAGCTCTCCACCTTCTTCATGTCCTATGTATCCTGGAGGCGCACCTAAGAGTCTTGAAACACTATGTTTTTCCATAAATTCACTCATATCAAAGCGAATCATTGCTTTTTCATCATCAAATAAAAATTTCGCCAAAGCTTTAGCTGATTGTGTTTTTCCTACCCCTGTTGGCCCTAAAAATAAAAAGCTTCCTATAGGTTTATTGTCCGCATTAAGTCCTGCTTTGTTGCGTTTAATAGCTCTAGCTAAAGCACTTAAGGCCTTATCTTGTCCTATGACACTTTCTTTTAAATGTTTTTCCACTTCTAAGAATTTTTGTTTTTCGGAAGTTAGCATTTTTTGCACGCTAATACCCGTCCATTTGCTTAAAATTCCAGCAACCAAATCCTCATCCACTTGATTTTTAAGTAAAACTCCGTTTTCGCTCATTTTTTTCCATTTATCTTCTAAGATTTCTACTTCTTTTTCAAGACTTGGAATTTTTCCATACTCTAGCTCGGCTGCTTTTTGAAATTCACCTCTAGCTTTAGCCAAAGAAGCTTCATTTTTAAGCAGATCAATTTCTTTTTTCTTGGTGCTTATACCATCAAAAACACTTTTTTCATTTTCAAACTGTGAATTTAGGGCATTTTGTTTTTCTTTTAAATTGGCTAGTTCTTTTGCGATTTCATCGAGTCTTTTTTGATTTTTCTCATCATTTTCCATTTTTAAAGCTTCATTTTCAACTTCTAAAGTTTCTATATCTTTGCGTACTTTTCTTAAAGAACTTGGTTCGCTTTCAATTTGCATTTTTAGTTCAGCTGCAGCTTCATCGATTAAATCAATAGCCTTATCAGGTAAAAAACGATCCGCTATATAACGCTTTGAAAGTTTAGCTGCGGCTACTAAAGCACTATCATTTATGGTTACATTATGATGAATTTCAAGCTTTTCTTTTATACCCCTTAACATAGCCAAAGCCTCATTAACACTTGGTTCGCCCACATTTACAGGTTGAAAACGGCGTTGCAAGGCTGCATCTTTTTCAAAATATTTACGATATTCTTTTAAAGTAGTTGCGCCTATGGTATGGAGTTCACCTCTTGCAAGAGCGGGTTTTAAAATATTTGCCGCATCCATACTGCCTTCACTCGCTCCAGCTCCTACTATAGTATGAATTTCATCAATAAAAAGAATGATATTTTCACTTTTTATTACTTCATTAACCACAGCTTTTAACCTATCTTCAAATTCTCCTCTGTATTTTGCACCTGCAATTAAAGCACTCATATCAAGAGCGATAACTTTTTTATTTTGCAAAGATTTTGGAACATCTTTTTTAATAATTCTTTGTGCTAAAGCTTCCACTATAGCTGTTTTTCCTACGCCTGGTTCACCTAAAAGTATAGGGTTGTTTTTGGTTTTGCGTATTAAAATTTGCATCAAACGCTCGATTTCTTCTTCTCTGCCTATAACAGGATCAAGTTTACCCTCACTTGCTTTTAAGGTTAAATCTATACCAAATTTATTTAAACTATCTAAGGTTTCATCGCTTGTTTTGCTATCGATTTTGCGTCCTGCTCTTAGACTTTCAAGCTCTTTTTGAAATTCTCTTAAATCTAAAAATTGCGCCAAAATTTCTTTAATAGAGCTTTTTTGACTTTCACTTATAAGCCAAGTATCCACACTTAAATAACTATCTCCATTAGCACTCATTAATCCTTTGGCATTTTCTAATGAATTTATAAGTTCATTGGAAAAGCGTATATTTTCACGGCTTACATTTGAACTTGTTGCAAGTTTTGAAATTCTGCTTTTAATTTCAAGTTCTAAGGCTTCTTTAGAAATATTTAATTTATTTAAAATTTGATTTAAAATACTTGTGCTATCTACGCTTAAAGCCCATAAAAGGTGTAAAGGTACGACTTCAGTATTTTTAGAATGTATAGCTAAAGATGCTGCACTTTCAAGGTTTGAAAGCATATTATCAGTTAAAAAATCTTGTATATTTGCCATGTTTATCCTTTATTTAGTTTATATACTTGACATTATATAACTTTAGTCATATAATGTCAAGTTAATTGAGTAAAATTTTTTAAATAATAGGACAAATGACTAATTTTGAATTATTTCATAAACATATCTATAGCCTTGTTTAATTCTTCTATGCTTTGAATATCATTTTCTTCTACAGCATGTACCATGCAATGAGCTAAATGTTCTTTTAAAACTACTTTTGCGGTATTGTTAACTTCGGCTTTTACGGCAGCAAGCTGGACTAAAATTTCACTACAGTCTTTGTCATTTTCAACCATTCTTTTAATAGCGCTTAAATGCCCTATGGTTCTACTTAGACGATTGCAAACTGCTTTAAGATGTTTTTGAGAATGTGTATGAGTATATTTTTCTTGGCACATTGTATTAACTTTCTTTTTGGAATTTTTAGTCTATTTTAACATATTTTTAAGAATTTAAATTTATTTACGAAGTTTTAAGCAATTTTTATTAAAATTTACTCTTTAAACTAAAACTCAATGATGGAGCTTATTTTGAAAACAAAACGATTTTTTGCGGGTCTTGCAGGCTTTGCCACTACTT
Source organism: Campylobacter sp. CH246 (assembly GCF_004378835.1). Classification (NCBI taxonomy): domain Bacteria; kingdom Pseudomonadati; phylum Campylobacterota; class Epsilonproteobacteria; order Campylobacterales; family Campylobacteraceae; genus Campylobacter; species Campylobacter sp. CH246. Next base: position 213,245 of record NZ_RYYA01000002.1, on the reverse strand, counting down.
TTATTTTATGTCTATTTTTAACAAGTCATTTACAAGCTAAAGTTGATCAAAAAGAAGAGCAGGTTCAAAAACGCCTAGAAGCTTTAGATAAGCTTACAAAAACTCTTGCTATAGTAGAGCAATACTATGTGGATGATCAAAATATCAGCGATTTGGTGGATAAATCTTTATCGGGGCTTTTAAGCAATCTTGATGCGCATTCTTCTTTTTTAAATGAAAAAGATTTTAATGATATGAAAATTCAAACCAATGGTGAATTTGGTGGCCTTGGTATAACCGTAGGTATGAAAGATGGCGCTTTAACAGTTGTTTCTCCTATAGAAGGAACACCAGCAGATAAAGCAGGGATAAAATCGGGAGATATTATTTTAAAAATTAATGATGAAGCCACTTTGGGAATTAATCTCAATGATGCTGTAGATAAAATGCGTGGTAAGCCAAAAACTCAAATCACTTTAACCATCTTTAGAAAAGGTGCAACAAAACCTTTTGATGTTACACTTACAAGAGAAATTATTAAGATAGAAAGTGTTTATGCAAAAATGATAGAAAATGAAAACATTCTTTATCTTAGAGTTACAAATTTTGATAAAAATGTTGTAGATGTGGCAAGTAAAGAACTTAAAAAATATCCTAATGTTAAAGGAGTTATTTTAGATCTTAGAAATAATCCTGGTGGACTTTTAAATCAAGCTATAGGACTTGTAAATTTATTTGTAGATAAAGGTGTTATTGTTTCTCAAAAAGGACGCATCGCAAGTGAAAATCAAGAATATAAAGCCGATCCTAAAAACAAAATTTCTGATGTTTCTTTGGTTGTGCTTGTAAATGGTGGAAGTGCTAGTGCAAGTGAAATCGTAAGTGGAGCTTTACAAGATCTTAAACGCGGTGTTATTGTGGGTGAAAATACTTTTGGAAAAGGTAGTGTTCAACAAATCATACCTATTAATAAAACTGAAGCTTTAAGGCTTACTATCGCAAGATATTATCTTCCAAGCGGACGTACTATTCAAGCAGTGGGTGTAAAACCTGATATTGAAGTTTTTCCAGGTAAAGTAAATACTCAAGAAGATGGTTTTTCTATAAAAGAAAGCGACTTAAAACAACATTTAGAAAGTGAGCTTGAAAAAATAGATAAAAATAAAAAAGAAGATAAACAAGAAAATAAAGACAATAAAAATCTAATTAGTCAAAAACAAATCAATGATGACGCACAATTAAAATCAGCTATTGATACTATTAAGATTTTAAATATCAAACAAGGACAATAAAATGACAAAAAAAGAAATGCTCTACGAAGGAAAAGGTAAAAAACTTTTCAAAACCGATAATGAAAATTTGCTAATTAGTGAGTTTAAAGATGATTTAACTGCTTTTAATGCAGAAAAAAGAGGTAATGAAAGTGGAAAAGGCGCATTAAACTGTAAAATCAGTACTGAAATTTTTCATTTACTCGAAAAAAATGGGATTAAAACCCATTTAGTAGAAACTATAAGCGATACAGAACAAGTGGTTAAAAAATGTAAAATTGTTCCTATTGAAGTTATAGTACGCAATGTTGCAACAGGTTCTCTTACAAAAAGACTGGGTATTAAAGACGGCACTGTGCTACCTTTTGCTTTGGTGGAATTTTGTCTTAAAGATGATGCTTTAGGCGATCCTTTTATCAATGATGAGCATTGTTTGATTTTAAATTTAGTGCAAAATGAAGTTCAAATTAGTGAAATTAAAAATATGGCTAGGAAAATCAACTCTATTTTAACTCCATTTTTTGATAATAAGAATTTAAGGTTGATTGACTTTAAAATCGAACTGGGTTTAACTAAAGATAATGAGCTTGTTTTAGCTGATGAAATAAGCCCTGATAGTTGTAGATTTTGGGATAAATTTAGTAATGAAAAATTAGATAAAGATAGATTTCGTCAAGATCTAGGTAATGTAAAAATGGCTTATGAAGAAGTTTTAAAAAGAATATTAAATTAAGGGAAAATATGGAAGTTATTGTAAATATTTCTTTAAAAAATGGAGTTTTAGATCCACAAGGCAAAGCAGTGGAAAAAGCTTTGCACTCTTTAAATTTTAATAGCGTTAAAGAAGTAAAAATAGCAAAACAAATTAAAATTTCTCTTGATGAGAAAGATGAAAAACTAGCCAAAGAACAAGTAAAAAAAATGTGCGAAGAATTGTTGGTAAATGGTGTTATTGAAGATTATGAGCTTATAATCGAGAAAGAGTAAAATGAAAGTTGCTATTATTAGATTTCCAGGGACAAATTGTGAATTTGATACAGCTTATGCCTTTGAAAAACTTGGAGTAAAAACGCAGATTGTTTGGCATGAAGAAAAAGAATTTGATGCAGATTTAGTTGTTTTGCCAGGCGGATTTTCTTATGGAGATTATCTAAGATGTGCAGCTATTGCAAAACTTGCTCCTGCTATGCAAGGTGTTTTTAATCATGCAAAAAAGGGAGGATATATCTTAGGTATTTGTAATGGTTTTCAAATTTTACTTGAAAGCGGTCTTTTAAAAGGTGCAATGAAGCATAATAACAATCTTAGTTTTATCTCAAAAAACCAAAATTTAAGAGTGGTTTCTAATGATAATGCCTTTTTAAATAATTTCAAAAAAGATGAAATTATTAATTTGCCAATTGCTCATGGAGAGGGAAATTATTATGCTGATGAGGCTACTTTAAAAGAATTGCAAGATAAAGATCTTATTACTTTAAAATACGAGCCAAATCCAAATGGTTCTGTATTTGATATCGCAGGAATTTGTGATGAAAACAAAAAAATCTTTGGACTTATGCCACATCCTGAGCGTGCTTGTGAAAAAATTCTAGGCAATGATGTAGGTTTAAAAATGCTTAAAGGCTTTTTATTTTGAAAATTTTATTAACTTTAATTTTTAGTGTTGTTGTATTGTTTGGCAGGGGTGAAATTTCTGTATTTAGCGGCCAAGATGAAAATATGCAAAAAGAATTACAAAAATTACCCCAAGAAGAACAAAAAATTTATCAAAATATTCCGCCAAGTGATGAAAACAATGACTTTGAAAGCAATGTAGATGATCCTTTTGTAGCCAAAGGGAGTTTGGTTCTTACAAATGATGAATATCCAAGTAGAGTATATGTTGGAGAAGTTTTTCCTATTACGATCTATGCTCGCACTACGGAAAATATAAAATTTGATTTTAACATAAGCGTAGAAAAAACTAATTTATCTTTTTTAAATCCAGATGCAAAATGGGAATTTATCAACAATGAATATAAAACAACTTTATGGTTTGAAGCCAAAAATTCAAATGCTAGTTTGAGTAAAATTTCTATCAAACTTCTTAGAAATAATGAAGCTTTTCAAGAGGCTGATATCAATCTTAATCCTATCAAATTTGAAAATACTTTATCCAATAAGGATTTTTCACACCTTGTGGCAAGTTCTTTGGAAATTAAAAAAGTTAAAGCGAGTTATTTTGATGATGCTAATATCATTATGATGGTAGAACTAAACGCAACCAATACAAATCTTAAAAGCTTTTTTATAGAGGGAATTCAAAAGCAAGGTATTGAAAATTTAAAAGGAGACTTTAATGCTTCTAGTGCTTTTTATTATGCTATTTTGCCATTAAGTAAAACAAATTTTGAATTTTCTTATTTCAATAAGGACAGTAAAAAGCTTGAAAATATAAATTTAAAACTAAAAATTAGTGACGATGAGATCAGCACTCAGAGTGATTTAAATCCTGTAAATAAAGACTTAAATATTTATAAACAATATACCTTATGGTTTTTAGCGGTTTTATTTGGAGCTTTATTTGTATGGAGAAAAAATTACATTATTCTAGCTTTGGCAGTTGTTTGTTTTGCACTTAGTTTTCTTGTAGATACCAATACTCAAAATGCAATTATCAAGGCTGGTTCTAGGGCTAAAATTTTACCTACAGAGCCTTCAACTTATTTTTATACGGCAAATGCAGATGAAAAAGTAGAAGTTTTAGGCAAACGACAAAATTATATTAAAGTACTGTTTTCTGATGGAAAAATAGGTTGGGTTAATAAAGATGATTTACAAAAAAATTAAAGCTCTTTATTTTTGGATTTTTTTTGTTTTAAGTGTTGCTTTGGTGATTTTTTGTTTTTGCTTTACAAAATCTCAAAACACACTTTGGAAAATCCGCAAAATTTGGGCTAAATTTCAAAGATATACCATCTCTTATAAACAAGAAATCATTGGTACTTTTAATCCACAAGCTCAGATGATTTTAATGAATCATCAAAGTGCTTTAGATATCATCGCTTTAGAAGAATTATATCCTAAAAATTTATGCTGGATTGCCAAAAAAGAATTAGGAGAAATTCCTATTTTCAAAGTTGCTATGAAAAAACCAAAACTTCTTTGTATAGATAGAAAAAATCCACGTGATTTGGTACGAGTTTTAAAAGAAGCAAAAGAAAGAATTAGTGAAGATAGGGTTTTGGCTATTTTTCCAGAAGGAACTAGATCTAAAAATGAAAAAATGCTTAAATTTCAAAGTGGAGCAAAAATTTTAAGTGAAAAATTAAATCTTAAAGTTCAACCTATTTTAATTGTGGATTCTGCAAAAATTTTAGACACAAAAAGTTTTAGCGCAAGCAGCGGAGTACTTAAAATCATTTGTATGGATTTAGTCGATACAAATGATGAAAAATGGCTTGAAAACACCAGAAAAAAAATGCAAGAATTACTCGATCAAGAAAGAGTCAAGCTTTGCTAAATACTCTTCTAGTAGTTGGTTTTGGGGGATTTATAGGAGCAATCTTAAGAATGCTTTCTATAAATTTAGTGAATAAATTTTTTCCTTATTCTATCAGCTTTGGAACTCTTTTTGTAAATGTTTTGGGTTCTTTTATTATAGGACTTTTGTTTTCTTATGCACAAAATAAAGGTTTATCTCCTTTACTTAAAAGCTTTATAAGTACAGGTTTTTTAGGAGCTTTTACAACTTTTTCTACTTTTTCTTATCAAAATTTACTTCTTTTGCAAAGTGGAAATTATTTTAATTTTGCGTTAAATATTATCTTAAATGTCTTTCTTTGCTTATTTGCCGCATGGCTTGGCTTTTTAATTTTCAAATAAATCTTTAAATTTACTTTAGAATTTGTATTTTTTGCTAAAATACCACTTTAAAAAATTACAAAGGAATCAAAATGCAATTTCAAACTGAAGTTAATCAGCTTTTACAGCTTATGATACACTCTTTATATTCTAATAAAGAAATTTTTTTAAGAGAACTTATTTCAAACGCAAGTGATGCTTTAGACAAGCTTAATTTTTTAAGCGTAAGTGATGATAAATATAAAAGCTTAAAATTCGAACCTAAAATTGAAATCAAAATTGACAAAGATAAAAAAACTTTAAGTATTAGTGATAATGGCATAGGTATGGATAAAGATGATCTTATTAACAACCTTGGAACCATAGCAAAAAGCGGTACTAAAAGCTTTTTAGAAAATTTAAGCGGTGATGCTAAAAAAGATTCTCAACTCATAGGACAATTTGGAGTAGGTTTTTATTCTGCTTTTATGGTGGCTAGTAAAATCGAAGTTTTAAGTAAAAAAGCTTTAGATGATAAAGCTTATCTTTGGAGTTCTGATGCAAATGGTTATGAGATTAATGACGCAAGCAAAGAAGAACAAGGCACAAGCATTACTTTATATTTAAAAGATGATGAGTTTGCTAATGCTTATAAAATCGAAAGCATTATAGAAAAATACTCTAATCATATTCAATTTCCAATTTTCATGGAAAAAGAAGAATTTACTCCTGCTAAAGAAGGCGAAGAAGAAGGGAAAACTGAACTTAAAATGTCTCAAATCAATAAAGCCAATGCTTTATGGAGAATGCAAAAATCAAGCCTTAAAGCAGAAGATTATGAAAGATTTTATGAGCAAAATTTTCATGATTCAAACAAACCTTTACTTTATCTTCACACTAAAAGTGAAGGAAAATTAGAATATAATTCTTTATTTTTCATACCGCAAAATGCACCTTTTGATTTATTCCGTGTGGATTATCAAAGTGGCTTAAAACTTTATGTAAAACGCGTATTTATCAGCGATGATGATAAAGAACTTTTACCAACTTATTTGCGTTTTGTACGTGGGATTATCGATGTAGAAGATTTACCACTTAATGTAAGCCGTGAAATTTTACAAGAAAATCAAATTTTAAAAGGTGTTAAAGAAGCTAGTGTTAAAAAGATTTTAGGTGAACTTGAAAAACTCAAAAATAATGATAAAGAAAAATATTTATCTTTCTTTAAAACCTTTGGCAAGGTATTAAAAGAAGGACTTTATGGTTTTGGCGGAGAAAAAGATAGTCTTTTAAAACTCATGCTTTATAAAAGCACCAAAGGTGAAAATTTACGCTCTTTAGAAGAGTATAAAAATGACCTTCAAGGCGATCAAAAAGAAATTTTTTATATAGCAGGAAATAATGAAAGTTTATTAAGAACCTCTCCTTTGCTTGAAGAGTATAAACAAAAAAACATAGAAGTTTTACTCATGGATGATGAGATTGATTCTTTGGTAACTCCTATGCTAGAATTTGAAGGTTTGAAATTTGTAGCCATTAATCAAGTAGAAGATAAAAATGAACTAAGCGATGAAGAAAAAAATACTTTTGCTCCACTTGTAGCTAAATTTAAAGAACTTCTAAAAGATCAAGTTGAAGATGTAAGACTAACCAGTCGTTTAAAAGATAGCCCAAGTTGTATAGTTTATGATAAAAATAAACCTGATTTTGCTATGCAACAACTCTTAAAACAAATGGGTCAAGAACAAAATTTCAAACCTATTTTAGAAATCAATCCAAAACACGCTATTTTTATAGGTCTTAAAAACAACGAAAGCTTTAGTGCAGATATAGCAACCTTAGTTTTAAATATGGCAAAATTAAGCGAAGGTATGGGAGTGGATAATCCTGCTGAATTTAATGCAAGCCTTACAAAAATCATCAACAAGGCTTTTTCATGATAGAAAATATCTCTGCAAGTCTTTGGACAAAGCAAGATTTGAACGCATATCAAATTTTTGATGTGCGTACTCCTTTAGAATGGGAAGAAGGTATTTTACCTAATGCGCAATGTGTGGCTTTATATGATAATCAAGGGCTTTTAAATGCTAAATTTTTAGATGAATTTCAAAGCAAAAGAGATGAAAGTAAAAAACTTGCTTTTATTTGTCGTAGTGGCCATAGAAGCATGGTTGCAGCTGAATTTATAGCTGAAAAATTGGGACTTGAAAGCATCAATTTAGATGGCGGAATGCTAGCCCTTAAGGGTTATTAATGCTAGGAATTTATTTACTTATAGCAGCTTTGTCTTTTTTAGCTCTTTATTTTGCTGTTAAAAAGCTTACTTTAAATATAGATGAGCGAACTCTTTTAGAGCCTATTAAAATGGATATTTATCCAAAATTTTGTGATTTAATCGATGAAAAAATCAGAGAATTTAAAGAAAATATCCAAAATGCTAATTTAACATTAAAAAATTCTAATCAAAAAGATGAATTTTTAGAAAAACTTGGGGATTTAAGCAGAGAGTTGACTTTCATACAAACCATGAATTTGAGCAATAAAAACGATAGTATCTGGCAAAATGAACTTTTTTCTTTTTTAAAAGAATTAGAAAATTTATTGCTTGAGTATCTAGAAAAAGGCGAAGAAGAAGCTGAAAATTTAAGAGAATTTCTGATGGATGAATTTGAAAAACTAAAAGGTTAGGCATTACAAGAAGAAGGAAATTCTTTAAAATATTTTAAATTTATTTCATGAAGTATTTTTACTTTAGTTCTGATTTTTATTTTAATTCGTTATGACGAGCTTGCTAATCTTTTAGCAGGAGTGGCAATATTTCTTTATTGGAATGACTAATTTAGGTATAGGTTTTAAAGTTTTTAGTGGTGATTTGCTTGAAAAAATTTTAGCAAAGTCAACTGATACAAAGATAAAAAGTATACTTTTTGGTACTTTAAGTACTTTAATTATGCAATCTTCAATTTTAGTTTCTATTGTTACGATTTCTTTTTTGAGTGCAGGGCTTATTTCTTTGGGTGCGGGCATAGGGATTATTTTTGGAGCAAATTTAGGAAATACGGCAAGTTCTTGGCTGATTGTTGGTTTGACAAATATTAAAATTTCAATGTTGGCTATCCCGCTTTTGATTATTGGAGTATTATTTTTCTTTCAAAAAGATAGTATTTTAAAAGGTTTGGGTAATATTTTTATTGGTATAGGTTTTTTCTTTTTGGGTGTGGATTATATTAAAAGTGGTTTTGAAAATTTTAAACATATAATTGATCTTTCTCGTTTTGATTTTGCTGGTTTTAAAGGAGTTTTTGTTTTTTTAGGATTAGGTGCTTTGCTTACAGGAGTTATACAATCAAGCACAGCTACAATGGCTATTATTGTTGCTGCTTTACTTGCAGGACAAATCAGTTTGGAAAATTCCTTAGCAGCAACTTTAGGCACTAGTGTTGGAGGAGTTGTAACGGCTGTTTTAGCTTCTTTAAGTACTAATATTGAAGGAAAGAAATTAGCGTTTGCAAATTGTATTTTTAATTTTGGTATAGCTTTTTTAATAGTGCTTATCTTTCCTTATTTTATATATTTTCTTAATTTTTTATCCATTGCATTAAACATAGAAGATATAGCTTTGAAAGTGGCATTATTTCACACTTTGTTTAATTTAATTGGCGTTGCGCTTTTTTCATTTTTTACTCCTCAAATTGTTCTTTTTTTAAATAAGATAGTAAAAGCTCCTAAAGATAAGAATAAAGACAAGCCTTTATATCTTGATAGTAGTTTGGTTAAATTTAGTGACACAGCCATCGAAGCTTTAAGAAAAGAAAGTGAGCATCTTTATAACAATACCTATGCAATTGTTGCTCATGCTATAGGTTTTAGTCGTAAAGATATACAAAGTGATAAAAGTTTTAAAGAAATTTTAGAAAATAAAAAGTGGTTTAGTAAAAATGTGGATTTGGACTATTTGTATCAAACTAGGATAAAGGTTCTTTTTGAAGCTATTATCGATTTTTCAACTAAAGCACAAGTTTATATTAACGATGAAACAAAGAATCATAAAATTTTTACCTTTAAGATAGCAGCTAAAAATTTAGCCGAAACAACTAAAAATTTAAAAATTATTCAAGCAAATATTAAGAAATATTCTAGTTCTTCTAATGAATTTTTGGCTTTAGAGTACAATAAAATTAGATCGAATTTAGGAGAGCTTTTAAGAAGTATCGAAGAGCTTAGAGTGGTTGAAGATCGTGAAAAGCTTTATTTGATCATTAAAAATCTTCAAAAAGGAAAAGAAATTTTAAAAGAAATTGATACTTTAACCTTAAGCAATATTGAACATCTTATTTCAGTAAGAAAAATCACAACAGTTGAAGGAATTTCAATACTTAATGATATAACTTTTGCTGCTAAGATTGCTGAAGAACTTATAGGTGCTGTTGAGGTGATATTTTCTAAAGATATATCAAACTAGTTGTTTGTGCTAGTTTGGTTATTGTCTTGTATAGGCGTTAGAAATTCTTCATTGATTAAAATATCAACAACATCTTTAAACATAGGCAAAGCACTTTGTGCAGCATAATAACTATAAGGTTTAGTAGGATGTCTTACGAGAACTCCTATGGTATAGGCGTGATTTAAATCATTTGCAAAACCAAAAAAGGAAGCATTGTAGCGATTTGAGGTGTAACCTTGTCTTTCGGCTATTCTTGCTGTTCCTGTTTTACCTCCTGCAATAATACCTTGTGTAATTGCCTTTTTTCCTGTTCCTTTTTCTATAACATTTATAAGAATATTTTGCATCGTTTTAGCAGCTTCGCTAGAAAGAATTTTTTCTTTTTTTACATCATCATCAAGATTTGTAAAGCGTCCATTTTGGTAGAATTTTTCAGCTAAACGCGGTGTGATATAAAATCCATCATTGTTGAAAACATTATAAGCTGCAAGGAGTTGTATAAAGGTTGTTTTAAGTCCATAACCATAACTTAAAACAGATTTTTCTATATCTCTTAAGCGCTTAGGATTTGGAATTTCTCCTTTTTGTTCATAGGGTAGATCAATACCACTTTTTTCGCCAAATTTAAATATTTTAAGTCCTGATACGATTTCTATATTGTTAAGCCTTTTAGCAATTTGTATCATGCCTATATTTGAAGAATATCTTATAATTTCTTCCATGGTCATTTTGTCCATTTTGTGATCGTCTTTGATAGTGAAACGTCCTAGCTTATAAGAACCGCCATAAGTATTAATCACTTCATCTATTTTTATTTTACCAAGTCTTAAGGCTGTTGTAAAGATAAAAGGTTTGATAACAGAACCTGCTTCATAGCCGTATTCTATAGCGCTTGCATTAAGAACTGATAGATCTTTTCCGCGATTTTGCGGGTCATAGCGCCTTGAGCTTGCTAAAGCTAAAATTCTTCCTGTTTTGCTTTCCATTACCCCAACTATGATTTCATTGGCTTTTAAATCCTCATTTCTTTGATCTATAGCTTTCTCTATACTTTTTTGCAGTTTTAAAGAAAGATTTAAATATAAATCACAACCATTGATCTTTTTTTGTTGCAGTGAATTTAGATTTAAAATAATATTTCCACCTATATCTTTAAGTCCTTGAATTTTTTCATTTTGAACAGGACTTAGACATTTATCGTAGTATTTTTCTAAACCTTTAACTCCTATATTTTTTAAAATTCCACTTTCTGGATCTAATATCATTTTAGTATAACCGATAATAGGAGTAAAAGAATCTTTTGACATGTAAATTCTATCTTCTTCATGTTCGATGATATTTAATCCTCTTGTTTCAACTCTTCCAGAGTTATTTGTAAAAGCTTTGAAAAAACCTTGTATATAAAGTTTTTTAGCAAGGTCTTTAAGATAGCTTGCTTGCTTGGAATCTAAGTTTTGCAAAAGAACAAAATTATAAGAGCGTTTTTTTTGATTTTGCATTCTTTTTTTAATATCTGCTACTTGATCGTTACTTATCCCACTATAAATTTGAAAAAGCTTTAAAAATAGATCAAATTTATCTTTGTTAATACTTCTAAGATCAATTTCAGCACGATAAATTTGTTTAGAACTTGTGATAGTAAAATTATCTTTAGTTATAATTGATCCTCTTAGAGCAAGAGCGTATTGATCTTTTTCAGTGTTAGGTATATGACGTTTTGATGTAAGAAAAAAAGTAGAGCTGATAAAAATAATCATAAACAAAAGTGCCATGCAGTAGGCAAAGGCAACTTTTGAAACCCTATTTTTTTTATATTCTTGCATTAGGGTTTAAATTTGAGTTCTTGTGATTTCTTTATAAGCACTGATCGCTTTATTTCTTACTTCTAGCATAAATTTCATACTGCTTTCAGCTTTAGTGATAGCTATAGCTGCTTGATGCAAATCTTTTACTTGTCCTGTGGCAATGTCTGTCATTGCAGCTTCTCCGCTTTCTTGTGCTTTGTTTAAATCATCAATTTCATTTTTAAGCATCTTAGCAAATTCATCACCAATTCCTGTGGAATTTTGACTTTTGTTGGTATTTGAAATATTATTATTTAATCTTAAATCATTAATATTGTTCATTTTTTATTATCCTCTTAATAAATCAATCGCACTTTGAGCTATAGTTTTTGCACTTGTAAAAGCACTTACATTCGCTTGATAAGACCTTGTAGCTTCAATCAAATCTGCCATTTCAATAACAGGGTTTACATTTGGATACGCTACATAACCTTCAGCATTCGCATCAGGATGGCTTGGATCATACTTCATACGAAAATCTTTGTCATCTCTGACCACTTTATCCACTACAACACTTTGAATAGCAGGTTTAGCTTCTTCTGGCGAGCTTGGATCATTTAAAGGATTTTCATATTTTAAAAAATTATTATCTTTGTTAATTTGCTCATTTAAAAGCTTATCAAAATCTGTTGCTTTAAAGATCACTTCGCGTCTTCTATAAGGTCCACCTTCAGCTGTTCTTGTAGTGTTTGCATTAGCTATATTAGAGCTAATAACATTCATTCTAAAACGTTGAGCGCTTAAACCATAACCACTAATATCAAAATCACTTAAGTATGCCATAATTTACCTTTAACTTAATTTAGAGCTTGCATCAAGTATAGAGCTAAAGATATTGCTTTGTCTTCTTAAAACTCCATCAAGAGCTGTTATCATAACTGTATTTTTACTCATTTCTGTAGTTTCTACATCTAGATCAACAGTATTTGCATCATTTCTTGCTAAATGACCATCTCTTAAGTAAATAGTAGATTTACTAGGATCAGGAAATTTCCAAGGTTTTTGATGCCCTTCTTCGGTTACTGCCAATTCTAATTCTTTTTTGTCATTTTTTTTGAAAATTTCATTTGCACGATTTACCAAAGCTGTTTCAAATTCAATATCTCTTGCTTTATAAAAAGGAGTATCAACATTTGCAAGATTGGCATTGATGAGTTGATTTCTTAGATTTCTACCCGCTAAAGCACCAGTGACTAGTTCTTTTGATTTAAATGGGTTAATCATTTTTTATCCTTTTTATAATTTTTAATATTAACAAGCAAATACTGTTCCAATTTAACTATTTTGTATAAAAATATCAAAAATTATTTTCCTTTTTGTAAATTTATGGCTTTATTGTGATCATCTATATTTGTGCTAAAAATATGAACTCCAGTATTTTTATCACGCACAAAATATAAATAATCTGTCTTTAAAGGAAAAATAGCTGCACGAATAGCAGCTAAAGAAACATTACAAACTGCTTCTTTAGGCAATCCTGTAAATTTATAGGTATTATAAGAGCTATTATCTTGTCTTATTCTTTGTGGGGTAACTTTTACATGGGAATAAATTCCATAATTTAAAGTTCCATCCATTTGAAGTTTCATACCTTTTTTAAGTCGATTGTAGATTACGCTTGCAACTATAGGCATTTCATTGTCATTAGCAGCTTCTTTTTGTATTACAGAAGCGATGATGATATATTGGTGCCATTTTTTTGGATTATAATCACCAAAAATTTTCTCAGAAGTTTTTTTATTGGAAATTTCAGCATGGTTTAAAAGCATTTGAATGAGTAGATTTTCTGTAATGCCTTTTGGGATTTTATAAGTTTCTGGCAAAAAAACTCCTTCATCATAAGGAGCTTGAGCTTGAAATTCTTTTAAAAGTATATCTTTATCAAGTCCAAGTTGTTTGGCTGCTTGTTCTAGAAAGATTACGCTTGTTTCTCCTGGGATAAGAGTAATGGTTTGCAGTGCTGCTTTAGCAATAGTGAGTTTATGTAGAAATTCAGCTCTATTTAAATCTTTTGTACCTATGTTGATCCAGCCTGATTGAGGGTGTCCTAAAAAAAATAAAATATATTTATCAATATTACTCATCTGATATTTATTTTGCTTTAAATATGTTATAATTTGAGAAATTGAACCTTGGGGAATAAATACCACAGAATTGCTTTTTAAAGGCTGAGTTAGATAATAAAAAATCCCCAAAATAAATATCAAAAAGAAGTTGCGTATGAAAAAGAAAATTTTATATATTGTTGTATTTTTTGTTGTGCTTATATTAGCTTTGTTTATAGTGCTTAAAAATGGAATTGTCATCTCTAGTATCCAATTTGATTTTTTAAAATTGGAACAATTATATATTAAATTAGATAAAAAATTAATTGTACGAGCAAAAAATATCACTATAAATGAGACTCAAAATTCCGAAATTTCATCACAAACCCACTCTTCTGATAATGCTTCAACAGAGATTTTAAAAATAACAAAAAATTTAAAATATCTATATACTTTTGTTAAAGAGATTGATATACAAAATTTAAATATAAAAGATAATCATGTGCGTATTTTATTTAAAGATAATGAATTTTTTATAGATAATGATTTATTGTTTTTAAAATTAACATTACAGCGTCAAAATAAAGAACTTATAGCTGATATTAAAAAACTTTTATTAAAAGATTATGATTTAAGTATTGATGGAAATTTAAGTATCAATACTAAGAGCGAGTTTTATTATTTTCAAGGTAGAGCAAGTGGAGAATTGCTTGACTTTAACGCAAGCATCTCTTACAAAGATAAAAATTTAGCTTATAAAATAGAAGATTTAAATATTAGAAATATTACGGAAATTTTTAAAAGAGTTAATAAAAGAATAGAACTTCCGCAGAGTTTAAATCTTTGGGTAGCATATAGGGCTAAGGGAGAATTTTATCATTTAGATTATTTGCAGGGCTTTATAGATTTTACTAAAGATAATTATTATTTAGACAATATTAGTGCATCAGGTTATGTTAATAATGTCAAAGTTCGCTTGGATGATAAAATGAATGCTATTGAAATTCCAAAACTCGATTTAAATTTAAACAAACAAAAGCTTGATTTTGTCTTTAATAAAGCTTTCTATAATGGTGCTGATTTAAGTTCTAGTAAGGTTTATCTATATGATTTGTTTGATGAAAAAAAAGTTGGGATTTATTTGCGCATTAAGTCTGATAATCTAAAATTTGACGAAAAACTTGCTAAAGCTTTAGAGGATTATCATTTTTCACTACCTTTTTATCAAAAAAGCGGAAAAATTAAAAGTGATTTGGAGCTTAAAATTGATTTTCATGATAAGGGTGAAATTTCTTATAGTGGTATTTTAGCTTTAGAGAATGCTAGTATTTCTTTGGCTGATTTTAATATTACAAAAGCATTTATAAAATTAAATCAAAATGATTTAAATATAGAAAATGCCAGTGTTAAAAATGGCTTTTTAGAAGCTGATTTTAATGCTAAATTTGACTTACAAAAACAGCAAGGAAATTTCAATACTCAGATTTCAAGGCTTTATTTTGACAATGGAGAGCTTTTAGATTTAAAAAATCAAAATGTAGAAGTAAAATTAGATTATTCGCAAAATGTTAACATTAGCATTCCTCAGTGGAATTTGATTTTAAATTTTAAAGATGGACTTGAGGCTAATCTTAATAATCCTAAGATTTTATTTTCATTTTCTCCATTACTTAAAAAGCTTGGGTTTATCGATGCTAAAAATGTTTATTATAAAACTTTAAATTTTGAAGATTTTAATGCAAGCGTTAATGATGCTTATTTTAAAAATAATTTACTTATCAACGGTCAAACTCCTTATGAAAATGATAGTTTTGATATTGTAAAAAATAAGGGCATTATGGAAATTCATACTCAAAGTGATACAGCAAGTGCTAAAATAAGTTCTGATAATAAAGAAATTCATTTAAAAAATTTAAGTTATATTTATAGAAAACATTCCAACTCTTCAAATTCAACATTTGATATTGCTACTAATACCCAAAATATTAGTTTTGGTGGAGCAAATGTAGCTTTAATTTTGGCAGATTCTAATAAAACTTTGGCTTTTGATAGAGTAGAGGCTGATTTAAAAGGCAATGCTTTAGATCTTAAAGGTTCTAGAGGAAATGCAAAATTTGATCTTTATTATTCTTCTAATGATTTAAATTTAAACGTTAGCAATATTGATGATAATTATTTAAATGAGTTTTTACAAAAACAAGCTGTTCAAGATGGAGTGTTTAACTTAAGTATAAAAGGAAGTGGATTGGAGTATTTTGATGGACAGATCGATTTTAAAAATACTTATGTGAAGGATTTAAAAGGTATAAATCAGCTTATTTCCTTTATCGATACTGTACCAAGTTTATTGATGTTTAAATCTCCAACCTTTAATCAAAAAGGTTTAAGCTTACATGATGGAAAGATTATTTTTAATAGAAAAAAAGATCTTTTAAGTGTTTCGGCTATTAATTTAAATGGTGATAGTGTAGATATATATGGTTTAGGATCAGCAAATTTAAGATTAAATACAGTGGATTTTAGTTTAGAGCTTAAAACTTTAAAATCAGCTTCAGAAGCTATATCCAAGGTTCCAATTTTAAATTATGTAATTTTAGGTAAAAATCAAGAAATTAGCACAAACTTAAAAATAGATGGAAGCATAGATGACCCTAAATTTCATACCGAAATTTTAACAGATACCCTAAAAACCCCTTTTAATCTTATTAAAAATATCATACAACTTCCTGCTAATTTACTTAATTAAAAATATTTAAAGTTTGTTTGAAAACTAAAACAAACTTTAAACTTACTCTTGCATTTTTTTTTATTTGTAATATACTTAAAAATGAAAATAAAAATAAGTATTTTAAAGGACTAAAAATGCAAATTACTTATACCTTAACAGATGAGTCGCCAGCTCTTGCGACTTATTCGTTTTTGCCTATAGTGAAAGCTTTTTTAAGTAGGGCACATATAGGAGTAAAAACCTCGGATATTTCTTTATCTGGAAGGATTTTAGCTGCTTTTAGTGAGTATTTAAAAGAGGAGCAAAGATGTGAAGATGCTTTAGAACTTTTAGGTGAGCTTGTAAAAAGATCGGATGCAAATCTTATTAAAACCCCAAATATTTCAGCTTCTATTCCTCAGCTTAAGGCGGCGATTAAAGAATTGCAAGATAAGGGTTACATGTTACCAAATTACCCAGATGAGCCAAAAAATGATGAAGAATTGCAAATTAAAACAAAATATCAAAAAGTTTTAGGTTCAGCGGTTAATCCTGTATTAAGACAAGGAAATTCAGATCGTCGTTCAACAAAAGCGGTAAAAGATTATGCAAAAAACAATCCTTATCATGTGGTTGAGTTTAACCCAAACTCAAAAACTCGTGTTTCTTACATGAAAGAAGGGGATTTTTTCTCTAATGAAAAAGCGGTTTTAATCGATCAAGATTGTGTGGCTAATATAGAATTTACAAGCATTGATGGTAAAAATGAAATTTTAAAAGAGGGATTAGAACTTGAAAAAAATGAAATTTTAGACGCTACTTTTATGGATGTGCAAAAACTTCAGGAATTTTATGCAAAAGAAATTAAAGCAAGCAAAGATGATGATGTGCTTTTTTCTTTGCATTTAAAAGCTACAATGATGAAAGTAAGTGATCCTATACTTTTTGGTTATGCGGTAAAAGTATTTTTTAAAGAATTATTTATCGAATTTCAAGATGAATTTGAAAAATTAGGCATTAATCCAAATAATGGTTTAAGTGAGCTTTTAAGTAAGATCGAAAATTCAAGCAAAAAAGATGAAATTTTAAAAAAATACAATGAAATTTTAGCTAAATCTGCAGATATTTCTATGGTAAATTCAGATAAAGGCATTACAAATCTTCATGTTCCAAGCGATGTTATCGTTGATGCTTCTATGCCTGCAATGCTTAAAAATGGCGCAAGATTGTGGGATAAGGAAGGTAAGGAAAAGGACACAAATGCCGTAATTCCTGATCAAACTTACGCAACTATTTATGAGGCGGTTATTGAAGATTTGCATAAAAATGGTACTTTAAATCCTTCAAAACTTGGCAGTGTATCTAATGTAGGTTTAATGGCTAAAAAGGCTCAAGAATATGGATCGCACGATAAAACCTTTGTGGCTAAAGAAGAAGGAACTTTTAAAATAGTTTCTAACGGTAAAGTTTTATTAGAACATAAGGTTAGAAAAGGTGATATTTATAGAGCTAATCAGGCTAAATTTGATGCAGTGTTAAATTGGATTGATTTAGGTATAGAAAGATCAGAACTTAGTGGAGCCGAAGCTATTTTTTGGTTAGATAGCAAAAGAGCTAGTAATAAAATCATGATAACTTTGGTACAAAATCGTTTAAAAGAAAAGGGTAAAAATGTAGCCATTTTAACTCCAAAAGAAGCTTGTTTAAGAAGTTTAGAGTTAATCCGAGAAGGTAAAGATGTTATTTCTATCACGGGTAATGTTTTAAGGGATTATTTAACCGATCTTTTTCCTATTTTAGAGCTTGGAACAAGTGCAAAAATGCTTTCTGTTGTGCCTATGTTAAATGGTGGAGCTATGTTTGAAACAGGAGCAGGGGGTTCAGCACCTAAACAAGTAGAACAATTAGTCGAAGAAAATCATCTGCGTTGGGATAGTTTGGGTGAATTTTTGGCTTTGCAAGCAAGTTTGGAATTTTATGCAAATAAGTGTGGCAATCATAAAGCTAAGGTTTTAGCAGAATGTCTTGATGAGGCTATAGGCGAATGGCTTGAAAATAATAAAGCTCCATCAAGAAAAGTCAAAGAAGATGATAATAGAACAAGTCATTTTTATTTAGCAATGTATTTTGCAAATCATTTAGCAAGACAGGCAAGTGATATGGAGCTTCAAAGCTTTTTTAAAGATATTGCCCTAGAGCTTTCTTCTAATGAAGAAAAAATCAGAGCCGAATTTAACGATGCACAAGGTGTGAAAGTGGATTTGGGTGGGTATTATAAATTTGATGATGAAAAAGCAAATAAAATCATGCGTCCAAGTGCAACTTTTAACGCTATTTTAGAAAAAATAGGACAAAGATGAAAATCACTGTTATAGGGGCTGGCAATGTAGGTTCAAGCGTAGCTTATGCTTTGATTTTAAGAGAAATAGCAAATGAAATTGTTTTAGTAGATATCAATGAGGATTTGCTTTACGCAAAAGAACTGGAGCTTACTCAAAGCATAGCCGCTTTAAATTTAAATATAGATTTACTTTGCACTAAAGATTATACTCATACCAAAAATTCAGATATAGTGCTTTTTAGTGCAGGTTTTGCTAGAAAAGATGGGCAAAGTAGAGAAGAATTGCTTCAGTTAAATACAAGCATTATGCTTGATTGTGCTAAAAAAATTAAAGATTTTACAGAAGATCCGCTTTTTATTATTTTAACTAATCCTGTGGATTTTCTACTTAATACTCTTTATGAAAGCGGGATTTTTTCATCAAAGAAAATTATAGCCATGGCAGGAGTTTTAGACAATGCAAGATTTAAGTATGAACTTGCCAAAAAACTTAATGTCAAAATGTCAAGCGTGGATACAAGACTTATTGGTTTTCATAATGATGATATGGTTTTGGTAAAATCTTACGCAAGTGTTAAAAATAAAAATATAAGCGAATTTTTAAATGAAGAGGAATTTGAGGATTTAGAAAATGAAGTTAAAACAGGTGGAGCTAAAGTAATCAAACATCTTAAAACTTCAGCTTATTTAGCCCCTGCTAGTGCTTGTATAAGAATGCTTGAGTCTATAAGAAGTGGCGAATTTTTACCTATGAGTGTGATTTTACATGGAGAATTTGGAGTGCAAAACAAAGCCTTAGGAGTTATGGCAAGATTAGGACTTGAAGGTGTGATTGAAATCATGAAAATGGATCTTAGTTCACAAGAAAAAGACAAATTAGAAAAATCTTTAATCAAATATCAATATAAAGGAGAATAAATGAATATACATGAGTATCAAGCAAAAGCAATTTTTGCGGACAATGGTATCCCTATTTTAAAGGGAAAAGTCGCATTTAGCGTAGATGAAGCTGTGGCTAATGCTAAAGAATTAGGTGGTAGTGTTTGGGCGGTTAAAGCTCAAATTCACGCAGGAGGCCGTGGTCTTGGTGGTGGTGTTAAAATCGCTAAGAATTTAGATGAGGTAAAAGATTACGCAAGTAAAATTTTAGGAATGAATTTAGTAACTCATCAAACAGGACCTGAAGGTAAACTCGTGCAAAAGCTTTATATAGAAAGTGGTGCTAATATAGTAAAAGAATATTATTTGGCTATTTTATTTAATAGAATGGCAGAGCAAATTACCATTATTGCTTCAAGTGAAGGGGGGATGGATATAGAAAAAGTAGCCAAAGAAAGCCCTGAGAAAATTGCAAAGGTAGGTATTGATCCACAAATTGGATTTAAAATGTTTCATGGACTTGAAGTAGTAAGAGTTTTAGGACTTGATAAAGATGAAGGTAAAAAACTCATTTCCATGATAGCTAAACTTTACAAGCTTTACATGGATAAAGATATGAATATGCTTGAAATCAATCCTTTAATTAAAACTGCAGAAGGGGATTTTTATGCCCTTGATGCAAAATGCAGTTTTGATGATAGTGCGCTTTATCGTCATCCTGAAATTGCTGAACTTAGAGATATTACCGAAGAAAATCCTGCTGAAAGAGAAGCGGCTGAATTTGGCTTAAGCTATGTGAAATTAGATGGAGATGTAGCTTGTATGGTAAATGGTGCGGGTTTAGCAATGGCAACTATGGATATTATTAATTATAGTGGTGCAAAACCTGCAAATTTCTTAGATGTAGGTGGGGGAGCTTCTCCTGAAACTGTTGCAAAGGCTTTTGAAATCATTTTAAGAGATAAGAATGTAAAAGTTATATTTATCAATATCTTTGGTGGTATTGTTCGTTGTGATAGGATAGCAAATGGAATTTTAGAAGCTACTAAGAATGTTGAGGTAAATATTCCAATTGTAGTGCGTCTTGATGGCACTAACGCAGCAGAAGCAAAGACAATTTTAGATAATTCAAATCTTAAAAATATCAAAGCAGCAACCAATCTTAAAAACGGTGCAGAGCTTGTAAAAAGTTTAATAGGGTAAGGATGGAAAATGAGTATATTAGTTAATAAAAATACAAAAGTAATAGTTCAAGGTTTTACAGGCAAAGAAGCAACTTTTCATGCTGAGCAATGCATGGCTTATGGTACAAATATAGTTGGAGGTGTCACCCCTCATAAAGGCGGACAAACTCATTTAGGTAAACCAGTTTTTGATACCGTTGCAGATGCGGTTAAAGCAACAAAGGCTGATGTAAGCTTGATCTTTGTACCTGCTTTTGCTGTGGGTGATAGCGTGATTGAAGCAGCTGATGCGGGTATTAAGCTTGCAGTTGTAATCACCGAGCATACGCCTGTAAAGGATATGATGTTTGCTAAGCAATATGCTAATAAAAAGGGTATGAAAATCATTGGACCAAATTGTCCAGGTATTATTACTTCTGAAGAATGTAAGTTAGGTATTATGCCAGGTTTTATTTTTAAAAAAGGTTGCGTGGGGCTTATTTCAAAAAGTGGAACTTTAACTTATGAAGCTGCTAATCAGGTAGTTCAAGGTGGTTATGGAATTTCTACTGCAGTAGGAATTGGCGGTGATCCTATTATAGGTCTTGCTTATAAAGAACTTTTAAGTGAATTCCAAAAAGATGATGAAACTAAGGCTATTGTAATGATAGGTGAAATTGGTGGTAGTTTGGAAGTGGAAGCGGCTAAATTTATTAAAGAAAATATTAGTAAACCTGTGGTAGCATTCATTGCAGGTGCAACTGCTCCAAAAGGTAAAAGAATGGGGCATGCAGGTGCCATAGTAGGAAGTGCTGATGAAAGCGCTGCAGCTAAAAAAGAAGCTTTAAAAAGCTATGGAATTCATGTGGTGGATTCTCCGGCTTTAATTGGTGAAGAAATTCAAAAAATATTAGGTTAATAAAGGAAAAAACATGAGTATGATAGCTCCAAAAGATACCCCTGTTTGGGTAGATGAGCATAGATGTAAAGCATGCAATATTTGTGTTAGCTATTGCCCCGCTGGGGTTTTAGCTATGCGCGATGATGTGCATGCGGTTTTAGGACAAATGATAGAGGTGGTACACCCTGAATCCTGTATAGGCTGTACCGAGTGTGAGACACATTGCCCTGATTTTGCTATTATGGTGGCAAAAAGAGATGAATTTAAATTTGCCAAACTTACTGCTGAGGCTAAAGATAGAGCTGCAGCCGTAAAAAATAACAAATACAAAAAATTAGCATAGGAAAAATAATGAGAGAAGTTATAGCAACAGGTAATGTTTTAATCGCCAAAGCTGCGATTGATTGTGGATGTAAATTTTTTGGAGGTTATCCTATTACTCCTAGTAGTGAGATAGCTCATGAATTAAGCCATATGCTTCCTGCAAATGATGGAACTTTTATACAAATGGAAGATGAAATTTCAGGTATTAGCGTGGCTATTGGTGCGGCAATGAGTGGAGTAAAATCCATGACTGCAAGTAGCGGTCCAGGAATTTCTTTAAAAGCAGAGCAAATAGGACTTGCATTTATTGCTGAAATTCCACTTGTGATTGTAAATGTTATGAGAGGTGGTCCTTCGACAGGTCTTCCAACCCGTGTAGCACAAGGAGATTTGTTTCAAGCTAAAGCACCAACTCATGGGGATTTTGCAAGTATTGCTATTGCTCCTGCAAGTCTTGAAGAAGCTTATACAGAAACCATTAGAGCGTTTAATTTAGCTGAAAAATATATGACTCCAGTATTTTTACTTATGGATGAAACTGTAGGGCACATGAATGGTAAAGCGGTTTTACCTGATTTAAAAGATATTAAAGTATATAACCGTAAAAAATTTGAAGGCGATAAAAAGGATTATAAACCTTATGCAGCAGGAGAAAATGAGCCTGCAACTTTAAATCCTTTCTTTACAGGTTATCGTTATCATGTTACAGGACTTCATCATGGAGATATAGGTTTTCCAACTGAAGATGGAGTTATAGTGAAAAAAAATATGGAAAGACTCATAGGTAAAATAAAAAACAATCAAGAAGATATTTGTACTTATGAAGAGTATATGCTTGATGATGCTGAGTTTTTAATCATTGCTTATGGAAGCGTGAGTCGTTCAGCAAAAGAAGCTATACAAAGATTAAGAGAGCAAGGGATTAAAGTGGGGCTTTTCCGTCCGATTACTCTTTATCCAGTGGCTGAGAAAAAAATCGCTGAAGTTGTAAGCAAATTTAAAAAAGTAATGGTAAGCGAGCTTAATATGGGACAATATCTTGAAGAGATTGAAAGAGTAACTTCGCGTCGCGATTTTATTAGTTTGCACCGTGCAAATGGTCGTCCTATCACTCCAAGTGAAATTATTGCTAAGGTAAAGGAGAATATATAAATGGCTTTTAATTATGATGAATATCTAAGAGTAGATAAAATGCCTACTCAATGGTGTTGGGGATGTGGCGATGGTGTTGTTTTAAAATGTATTATCCGCGCGATAGAAAAACTTGGTTGGAATATGGATGATGTTTGTCTTGTTTCGGGTATAGGTTGTAGTGGCAGAATGAGTTCTTATGTAAATTGTAATACAGTTCATACAACTCATGGTAGAGCAATAGCTTATGCAACAGGCATTAAACTAGCCAATCCTAGTAAACATGTTATTGTAGTAAGCGGAGATGGGGATACTTTGGCAATTGGTGGAAATCATACCATACATGGTTGTCGCAGAAATATTGATTTAACACATATTGTAATCAATAATTTCATCTATGGACTTACGAATTCCCAAACAAGCCCAACTACTCCAAAAGGTTTTTATACAGTAACAGCTCAATTTGGAAATATTGACCCTAATTTTGATGCGTGTGAATTAACTAAAGCTGCAGGAGCTTCTTTTGTGGCAAGGGGTAATGTGATCGAAGCTAATAAGCTTGAAAATTTAATTTATAAGGCTTTAGCGCATAAGGGTTATAGTTTTGTAGATGTTTTTTCAAATTGTCATATCAATCTAGGTAGAAAAAACAAAATGGGCGAAGCTGTAGCTATGCTTGATTGGATTAAAAATCGCGTTGTGGATAAAGCTAAATTTGAAAGCATGGATTTTGAAGAAAGAAAAGATAAATTTCCAACAGGAATTTTACATGAAGATAATTCTCAGCCAGAATACTGCCACGCTTATGAAGAAGTACGTCGTGCAGCCAAAGAAAAAAGAATGGTGGATTTAGGAGCTTTAAAATGAAATATCAATTAAGATTTGGCGGTGAAGGCGGACAAGGTGTTATCACCGCAGGAGAAATTTTAGCAGAAGCAGCCATTAAAGAAGGTCGTCAAGCTTTTAAGGCTTCTACTTATACTTCACAAGTGCGTGGCGGTCCTACTAAGGTGGATATTATCATTGATGATAAAGAAATTTTATTTCCTTATGCCGTAGAAGGGGAAGTAGATTTTATGCTTTCGACTGCAGATAAGGGTTATAAAGGTTTTCGTGGGGGTGTAAAAGAAGGAGGTATTATAGTTGTAGAGCCAAATTTAGTACATCCTGAAAGTGAAGATTATAAAAAATGGCAAATTTTTGAAATCCCTATTATTACCATAGCTAAAGATGAGGTAGGAAATGTGGCTACTCAATCAGTTGTTGCACTTGCAATTGCTGCTTATATGAGCAAATGTATAGATTTAGATGTTTTAAAAGAAACTATGCTTCATATGGTTCCTGCAAAAACTCGTGATGCAAATGCTAAAGCTTTTGATCTGGGTGTAAAATACGCCACTCAAGCAAAACCATATTCATAATAAATTCCGCATCATGCGGAATTTAACTTCTAAAATTTTACACATTGCAAATAAAATTTAAATTTTAATTATTTTAATTTAGCTACTTTTAACGATTAAAATTTTATAATCAAAAACTTATATTTTCAAGGAAAATTAATGGATTTTTTTGATGAAATGTTTAATAAAACTCCAAAAGAAAAATTTATAGAAATTATACAAAATGGAAATTTAGGAGCCTTAGAAAAAGTTTTTGAGGAATTTTTTGCTGATCATATTGCCATGGTGGAACTTTTGGAAAAACAAGGTTTAACAGAAATGGATGTAAAAAATTTCATATTAGAAAATGGTGATTTTATAGAAGAAAGGCAAAATGATATTTATATAGAATTGGGCGCAAAAATTTTAGGACACGAAGGCTAAAATTGTTTAAAATAAGCCCTTGTTTAATTTGTATTTTTTTTATTTTTAGTAATGTTTTAGCATCTGAACCAACTTTTGATTATACTTATAAATTTATACTTAAAAAAGATGAGAGAGCTAGTGTGCAGATTAAAGAAATAGGCTATGAAGATAAGGTGCAAAATTTTGATTTTTATTGGACTTTGTTTGATAATACTAATATCATCGTACATTCGAAATTTCGCAAATATCCGCGTCAATTTGTGATGAGTTTAAGAAGAAATTTAGATTGGGTAACTCAAACTTTAATACCTGATTATACTAATCCACATATTGATAGAGCAAGACTTATTTTAGAATTTAGTGGTTATAATAAAGGTTTGGCAACTTTTACAGTTTATATAGAAGATAAGGAATCTCGTTTAATGGTAGAATTTTTAGATCCGAGAAAAAAAGCTTTACAAAATCCACCGCAAAACAATCAGGTTGTTCCTATGATTAATTTTAACGAACCTCAGGTAAAGCCATTAACAAGCAAAGACAATAATAATAGTAATTAACAAGGAAAAGATAGTGCAAAAAATAGATGAATTAATAAAACAGTTTTTACAAGAGCTTGGCTATGAACCTATTTTAAATATGCTTTCAAATGTAAAACCAGGAAAGAAATTACGCTCTAAATTATTATTAGCTATCGCAGATGAGAGTGAGATTGCTTTTAAAATTTGCGCAGCTATAGAATTGATACATCTTGCTAGTTTATTACATGATGATATTATCGATGAGAGTGAATTAAGGCGTGGAGCAAGATCTGTTAATGCTGAATTTGGCACAAAAAATGCTCTTATGTTGGGCGATATTTTGTATTCAAAAGCCTTTTATGAATTAAGCAAAATGGATGCTAGATTTGCAAGTATTATTTCAGATGCTGTTGTAAAGCTTGCTATAGGCGAACTTATGGATGTTGATTTGGGAGAGAAATTTAATATCAATAAAGAAGCTTATTTGAAAATGATCTATAATAAAACAGCTGTTTTGATTGAAGCAAGTGCTAGATGCGGAGCTATTTTGGCTGGATTATATGAAAAAGATTTTGCAGAATATGGTAAAAATTTAGGACTTGCTTTTCAGATGATTGATGATATTTTAGATATTAAGAGTGATGAAAAAATTCTTGGAAAACCTGCTATGAATGATTTTAAAGAGGGTAAAACTACCTTGCCTTATATTTATCTTTATGAAAATTTACAAGAACAAGATAGGATATATTTGCAGACTTTATTTAAAAAAGATTTAAATGAAAATGAAAAAGAATGGCTAAAAACTAAATTTGAAGAACAAAAAGCTTTAGAAAAAGCTATTTTAGAAGCTAAAACTTATGCAAAAAAGGCTAGAAAAGCAATTGAAAAATATGATAATAACAAGCTTAATGATATTATTAAAGCTATGATAGATAGGGAATTTTAATGTATTATTGTATATCTTTTACTCATAAAAATACAGATATTGCCTTAAGGGAAAAGTTAAGCTTTTCCAATGAAACTAAAAAAAGTGAGTTTTTAAAAATCATTAGCACTCATGAAAATATTGAAGAATGTTTGGTTATAAGTACTTGCAATCGTGTTGAAATTGTTGCTTTTGTAAAAATGGCCTGTGCGGAGTTTATTGTTAAATCTTTGGCTTTACTTTGTGATGTTGATAAAGATATTTTACTTGAAAAAGCTGATATTTTTGAAGATAGTGGAGCAATCCACCATCTTTTTTCTGTAGCAAGTTCTTTGGATAGTTTGGTGGTTGGAGAAACTCAGATAGCAGGACAATTAAAAGATGCCTTTGCTTTTGCTGTAAAAAATAATTTTTGTGGAGTACATCTTTCAAGAGCGGTACATAGTGCTTTTAAATGTGCTGCTAAGGTACGCAATGAAACTCAAATTTCTAAAAATTCTATTTCTATAGCTAGCGTTGCCGTGGCAAAAGCAAAAGAACTTGCAGATTTAACGCAAAAAAAAGCTGTTGTTATTGGAGCTGGAGAGATGGGAGAGCTTGCGGCAAAACATTTAATTGCTGCGGGTGCTAAGGTGATTATTTTAAATCGTGATTTACAAAAAGCTAAAGATTTGTGTGAGAGACTTGGTGTTTTAAGCGAATATGATAGTTTAGAAAATTTAAAAAAATATTTAAATCAATACGAGTTTTTTTTCTCAGCTACCAATGCACCAAATGCTATTATTACAAATTCTTTAATAGAAGAACTTTCTTATAAAAGGTATTTTTTTGATATTGCAGTTCCAAGGGATATTGATATCAATGAAAATGAAAATATATCTGTTTTTGCTGTAGATGATCTTGAAATTGTGGTTCAAAAAAATTTAGCACTAAGAGAACAAGAAGCTCGTATGGCTTATGGGATAATAGGTCGTGAAACAAGTGAATTTTTTAGGTATTTAAACGATTTGGCTTTGATGCCTATTATCAAAGCTATACGCTTGCAAGCTAAAGAATATGCAGATAAACAACTAGAAATTGCGTTAAAAAAAGGATATTTGAAAAAATCTGATAAAGAAGAGGCTAGAAAGTTGATTCATCAAGTTTTTAAGGCTTTTTTACACACGCCTACTGTGAATTTGAAACATTTACAAGGTAAAATGCAAAGCGATACAGTGATTAATGCTATGCGTTATGTTTTTGATTTGCAAAATAATCTTGAAGGTTTAAATCAATATAAATGTGAATTTGATATGGAGAATAATGATGAGATTTACTAAATTTTATGCACCAAGTTTAAAAGAAGCGCCAAAAGATGCGAGCTTACCTAGCCATATTTTTTTAACGCGTGCGGGTTTTGTAGAACAAATTGGTAGCGGACTTTATAATTTTTTGCCTTTGGGAAAAAGAGTTTTAGACAAGATTAAAAATATAGTTAAAGAAGAAATGGATAAGGCTGGAGCACAAGAAGTAAATCTTAGTTTTATCACTCCTGCAAGTTTGTGGCAAGAAAGTGGGCGTTATAATGTTTTTGGAAAAGAACTTTTGCGTTTTAAAGACAGAAAAGAAAATGAATTTGTTTTAGGTCCAACACATGAAGAAGCTATGCTTTCTTTGGTAAAAAACAAAATCACAAGCTATAAACAACTTCCTTTGCATTTATATCAAATTGGACTTAAATTTCGTGATGAAGCAAGGCCTAGATTTGGGCTTTTAAGATGTCGTGAATTTTTAATGAAAGATGGATATAGTTTTCATGCCAATGAAGAGGATTTAGGGCGTGAGTTCGAGCTTATGTATAAAACTTATTCTCAAATTTTGCAAAGAATGGGGCTTGATTTTAGAGCAGTTGAAGCTGATAGTGGGGCTATTGGTGGAAGTGGTTCTAAGGAATTTATGGTTTTAGCAAAAAATGGGGAAGATGATATTTTAATTTGCGAAAATTGTGACTATGCGGCTAATGTTGAAGCAGCAAAAAGAGTTAAAAAGACTTGCCAAGATGAGCGTCCTGAGGCAAATTATGCAAGTAAATTTCACACTCCAAATATAAAAACCATAGACTCTTTGGCACAATTTTTTAAAATTAATGCTTTTTATACAATTAAAGCAGTAGTAAAAAAAGCTATTTATGAGAATGAAAGCAAATTAGTTGTATTTTTTATAAGAGGAAGTGATGATTTACAAGAGGTTAAGGCTCAAAATGCTTGTAATGCTCTTGAATTAGTCGATGCAAGTGAAGATGAATTAGAAAAAGCTGGCTTAGTAGCTGGTTTTATAGGCTTTGTAGGATTAAAAGATATAGATTTTTATATAGATTTTGAGCTTGAAAACGAAAAACAAATGATTATGGGTGCGAATGAAAAAGATTATCATTTAATCGGTATTGATGTTGTAAATTTAAACAAAGATCGTTTTAAAGATTTGATTGAAGTTAAAGAAGGGGATTGTTGTGCTAAATGTGGAGCAAAATTAAAACAAAGCAAAGGTATAGAAGTAGGGCATATTTTTAAACTCGGACAAAAATATTCCAAAGCGATGAATGCAAATTTTTTAGATGAAAATGGCAAAAGTCAGCCTTTTTATATGGGATGTTACGGCATAGGTGTTTCACGCTTGTTGGCTGTAGCTATTGAAGCAAACCATGATGAAAAAGGATGTATTTGGAATAAAACTTTAGCTCCTTTTGTGCTTGAAATTATTGTTTCCAATATCAAAGATGAAAAGGCTTTAGAATTTGCCAATAAGCTTTATGAGGATTTAACTAATCTTGGATTAGAAGTCTTGCTTGATGATAGAAATGAGCGTTTTGGGGTTAAAATGAATGATTTTGAACTTATGGGTTTTCCTTATGCGTTAGTTATTGGTAAAGGATTAGAAAATAATGAAATAGAGCTTATCCAAAGAGAAGGTTTGATAAAAGAACTTATAAAAATTGATGAACTTATGGAAATTCTTAAAAAGAAAGTGTTATGAATTATAAATTAAGTTTAAGTCCTTTATTTGTACTTGAAATTATTGCAAGTATATTTTTTATAGTGTTTTTTGGTTTTGGTAATTTTTTATTTTTCATACTTTTGAGTATGATTTTTGGTGCGGTTTTATTGGGAATTTTTTGGAAAAATATGCTTGAATTTCAAATGGGTGGCTTAAAGGATATGTTAACACAATTTTCTTTTGTTATCGCAGGGTTTTTGCTTATTTTTCCAGGGATTATTACAAGTGTTTTTGGAATTTTTGTATTTTTCTTTGGTATTGCTTTGAAATTAATAACTAAATCAAAATATCAATACACTAAGCAAGAGTATCAAAATTCTAATGAAGAAATTATTGATGTTGAAATTATAGAGGATAGAAAATGAAGCTTATTATCGCAACAAGAAAAAGTCAATTAGCTCTTTGGCAAAGTGAGCATGTAGCCCAAATTTTAAAAAATACTCATTCTATTGAAGTGCTTTTAGAAGGTTTTAAAACAAAAGGTGATGTTTTGCTTGATTCTCCTTTGGCAAAAATTGGTGGTAAAGGACTTTTTACAAAAGAACTTGAAGAAAGTATGTTAAGAAAAGAAGCACATTTAGCAGTGCATAGTTTAAAAGATGTGCCTAGTTTTTTTCCTCAAGGTTTAGTTTTGGCAGCGGTAAGTAAAAGAGAGCAAAGCAATGATGCTATGCTAAGTCAAAATTATAAAGATTTTCTTTCTTTGCCAAAAGGTGCAAAAATCGGCACTACTAGTCTTAGACGCAAGATGCAGCTTTTATTATTAAGACCTGATTTAGAGATTATTTCTTTGCGTGGTAATGTTAATTCTCGTATAGAGAAATTAAAAAATAATGAATTTGATGCGATTATTTTGGCAATGGCGGGAATTAAACGCTTAAATTTAGATAAGCAAGTGAATTTTGTTTATGAATTTAGCAAGGATGAGCTTATTCCTGCGGCTTCTCAAGGAGCTTTAGGTATAGAAAGTATAAATGATGAAAAAATTTTAAAACTTTTAAAATGTTTAAATGATGAAAATGCTTTGATTGAAACAAGCATTGAAAGGGAATTTATTGCTACTTTAGAAGGGGGTTGTCAAGTTCCTATAGGTATTAACGCAGAGCTTTTAGGAGATGAAATTTGTGTGCGTGCGGTACTTGGACTACCCGATGGAAGTGAAATTTTAAAAGATAAAAGAATGATTAAAAAGAATGATTTTAAAGGTTTTGGAGAGAGTTTGGCTAAGGAGTTTATTGCTAAAGGTGCTAAAGAACTTTTAAAAAAAGCTGAGAGTATGATATGAAAGAATTTATTCAAATTTTAAAAGAAAATGATCTTTTAAGGGTAATTGAAGAACCTATAGATGTAGATCTTGAAATCGCTCATTTAGCCTATATAGAAGCTAAAAAAGGAGAAAAAGGGAAGGCTTTATTATTTAAAAATCCTATAGATAAAAAATTAAATAAACAATATAAATTTCCTGTTTTGATGAATACTTTTTGCAATGAAAAGGCTTTAAATTTAGCTTTTGGACGTGATTATGAAGAGGTGGCTGAAGAAATTTCAAAACTCATCAAGCTTCATATTCCTACGAGTTTTAAAGCAAAAATGGATTTTTTTATGAATTTGTTAAGTTTTAAAAATATTCCTCCTAAAAGACTGAAAAAAAATAAAGCCTTGTATGATTATGAAATTTTAAACTCACTTGAAGAACTTCCCATACTAAAAACTTGGGAAGATGATGCGGGTAAATTTATTACCATGGGGCAAGTTTATACACAAAATTTAGATAAAACTCAAAATAATCTTGGAATGTATCGTTTGCAAATGAGTGATAAAAATGAACTTTTAATGCATTGGCAAATTCATAAAGATGGGGCAAATTTTTATCACGAATACAAAAATGCTGGTTTTAAAAAAATGCCTGTAAGTATAGCCATAGGTGGAGATCCGCTTTATATTTGGTGTTCTCAAGCACCTTTACCTAAGGGAATTTTTGAACTTTTACTTTATGGTTTTATTAAAAAAACTCCTGCAAAAATTACTCCTTGTGAAAATGGTATTTTTGTACCTTATGATAGTGATGTGGTTATTGAAGGTTATGTGGATTTAGAAGAGTTTAAAATCGAAGGTCCTTTTGGAGATCATACGGGTTTTTACACTCCTGCTGAACTTTTTCCTGTGATGAAAGTAGAAAAAATTTATGCTAAAAAAGATGCGATCTATCAAGCAACGGTTGTAGGAAAGCCTCCTTTAGAAGATAAGATCATGGGACTTGGTACTGAAAGAATTTTTTTACCTTTGCTTCAAACTTCAGTACCTGATTTAATTGATTATAATATGCCTGAAAATGGGGTCTTTCATAATCTTATCTTAGCAAAAATCGATGCAAAATATCCCGCTCATGCGCAACAAATTATGCATGCATTTTGGGGAGTAGGGCAAATGAGTTTTGTTAAGCATGCAATTTTTGTGGATAAAAATGCACCTTCTTTGAAAGATTATGATGCTTTAATTCCTTATATGTTAGATCGTTTTAATACAAAGAAAATTTTAATTTCAGAAGGAATTTGTGATCAATTAGATCATGCTTCACCTAATTCTTGTTTTGGGGGTAAAGCAGGACTTGATGCTTGCGAAGAAATACAAGTTGAAGAGCTTGAAATTTTAGAAGATGAAAAATTACTAGAACTTTTTAAAACTAAGGTAGAACTTTTAAATTTAAAGCAATTTTATAAAGAAAGTAAAAGTCCTATAGTTTGTATTTTACTTGATAAAAAAGAAAAAATCGAACAAAGTTTTGACAAACTTTTAGAATTTAAAAAACATTTTAGGATTTTAGTGTTTTTAG
Source organism: Campylobacter sp. CH246 (assembly GCF_004378835.1). NCBI lineage: Bacteria > Pseudomonadati > Campylobacterota > Epsilonproteobacteria > Campylobacterales > Campylobacteraceae > Campylobacter > Campylobacter sp. CH246. The sequence continues at coordinate 181,280 of NZ_RYYA01000002.1, read as the reverse complement.
ATGCTGAAAATAAGCTTGAAAATTCTTATATGCTTGTTTGGCGTGTGGTAAATAATATAGATGCTAAAAGAGATATTTTTATCAAAGAAGAAAGACTTGGAGTAGATGCAAGTGCTAAAGGTGAGGCTGAGGGTTATTTAAGAGCTTGGCCTAAGCAAACAGATTGCACTAAAAGCGTCATAGAAGATTTGATCTTGCGTAATATTTTAGAAAATAATCCAGATCTTTTTAATAAATTTGAAATTTTTTAAGATAATTGAGATTTATTTTAAAATTTTGGCACAGTTTTTGCTTATTATTTTTTTATTATTGAAAAATAAAATTTTCTTTATAGGTGTTCATAAATTTATAAATTTGTCGATATAAGCTTTTAACTAGCAATAGGAAATTTTAAAAAGGATTTTAAAATGGAAATATCGAAGGCAAATGGGCAAATGGATACAGCTTTGGCAAACATTAGCCAAAGAACAAGTGAGACACAGGCTAGTTTAAACATTCAAACCGATAGAAGTCAAAGCCAAGGAGGCGATGATGGACAGCAACGAGGTGTGAGTGAAAAGTTGGCTGATATTACAAAAAAGTTAAATGAGCAAATGGATTCTCTAGATACCAATGTTCGTTTTGGTTATAGTGATAAAATCGGTTCTATGTATATTAGCGTGACTGAAAAAAGTACTGGAAGGGAAATCCGTCAAATTCCTAGCGAAGAAGCTATGAGATTAGCTGAGTATTTTAGGGATGTGATAGGAATGATATTTGATAAGGAGAGTTAAAAATGGCATTTGGTAGTCTATCTAGTTTAGGATTTGGTTCTGGGGTTTTAACTCAAGATACTATAGATAAATTAAAAGAAGCAGAGCAAAAAGCTCGTATTGATCCTTATACTAAAAAAATTGAAGAAAATACAACCAAACAAAAAGATTTAACAGAAATCAAAACTAAATTACTAAGTTTTCAGACGGCTGTTTCATCATTAGCCGATGCTACGGTTTTTGCGAAAAGAAAAGTTGTAGGAAGTATTAGCGATAATCCTCCAGCAAGTCTTACAGTTAATTCGGGCGTTGCTTTACAAAGCATGAATATCAATGTTACTCAACTTGCACAAAAAGATGTGTATCAAAGCAAAGGATTAGCAAATGACAGCGGTTTTGTTAATGCAAATTTAACTGGAACCACCGATCTTACTTTTTTTTCAAATGGCAAAGAATATACTGTTACGGTAGATAAAAACACAACCTATAGAGATTTAGCTGATAAAATTAATGAAGCTAGTGGAGGAGAGATTGTCGCTAAGATTGTAAACACAGGAGAGAAAGGCACTCCTTACCGCTTAACTTTAACCAGTAAAGAAACAGGCGAAGACAGTGCGATAAGTTTCTATGCTGGAAAAAAAGATGCGCAGGGTCAGTATCAAAGTGATCCAGAGGCAGAAAACATATTTTCAAATCTTGGATGGGAATTAGATAAAACGACTCAGACTATTGATCCAGCTAAGGATAAAAAAGGTTATGGCATTAAGGATGCTTCTTTGCATATCCAAACTGCGCAAAATGCAGAATTCACACTTGATGGTATTAAGATGTTTAGATCAAGTAATACTGTTACCGATCTTGGTGTAGGAATGACTTTAACTTTAAATAAAACAGGTGAAATTAATTTTGATGTACAGCAAGATTTTGAAGGTGTGACAAAAGCCATGCAAGATTTGGTGGATGCTTATAATGATTTAGTAACCAATCTTAATGCTGCAACTGACTATAATAGTGAAACTGGAACAAAAGGAACTTTACAAGGCATCAGTGAAGTAAATTCAATACGCTCAAGCATTCTTGCTGATTTGTTTGATTCTCAAGTTGTTGATGGAACTACTGAAGATGCAAATGGTAATAAAGTAAACACTAAGGTTATGCTTTCTATGCAGGATTTTGGCTTAAGTTTAAATGATGCAGGCACTTTGAGTTTTGATTCTTCTAAATTTGAACAAAAAGTTAAAGAAGATCCAGACTCTACTGAAAGTTTTTTTTCAAATATTACTAAATACGAAGACATTAATCACACAGGAGAGGTAATTAAGACAGGAAGTTTAAGTAAATATCTTAATTCCAATGGAGGTAATACTAATGGTTTAGAATTTAAACCAGGAGATTTTACTATAGTTTTTAATAATCAAACATATGATTTATCTAAAAATTCTGATGGTACTAATTTTAAATTAACAGGGAAAACAGAGGAAGAATTGCTTCAAAATTTAGCTAATCATATAAACAGTAAAGGTATTGAAGGCTTAAAAGTTAAGGTTGAATCCTATAATCAAAACAATGTTACAGGGTTTAGGTTGAATTTTAGTGGAGATGGTAGTTCGGATTTTTCAATCAAAGGAAATGCTAGCATTCTCAAGGAATTAGGTTTGTCTGATGTAAATATAACCTCTAAGCCTATAGAAGGTAAAGGTATTTTTTCAAAATTAAAAGCCACGTTGCAAGAGATGACTGGAAAAGATGGTTCAATTACAAAATATGATGAGAGTTTGACAAATGATATTAAATCATTAAATACCTCTAAAGACTCAACTCAGGCTATGATTGATACAAGATATGATACAATGGCGAATCAATGGTTGCAATATGAGAGTATTTTAAATAAACTCAATCAACAGCTAAATACTGTAACTAATATGATTAATGCGGCAAACAATTCTAATAATTAAGGATAAAAAAAGATGCAAAATAATTTAGCCTATAATGCTTATTCTCAAAATCAAGTGGGGATAGAGTCTCCGCAAAAACTTATTGAAATGCTTTATGAGGGAATTTTGCGTTTTTGTGCAAGAGCTAAAGTAGCCATAAGAAATGAAGATATAGAACAAAGAGTGTATTTTGTAAAAAGAACCACGGCTATTTTTATAGAGCTTATTAATACTTTAAACTATGAAAAAGGCGGAGAAGTGGCACATTATTTAAGCGGGCTTTATACAAGAGAAATTCAACTTTTATCTTTGGCAAATTTAGAAAATAACGAAGATAGAATCAATGAAGTTATAAATGTAACCAAAGGTTTGCTAGAAGCTTGGAGAGAAGTGCATAACAATGAAACAGTGGCTCAGTGATTTTAAACTTGCATTAATCCAAGAAGATGTCAATAAACTTGAAAATTTACTTGATGAACTTGATATGAAAACTTTTATTAAAAATTTAGCCAAAGAATCGCCTTCAGAAGATTTTTTAAAAGAAAATGCAAATGATGTATTCTATCAAGTTCAAGCTCTTTTGCAAGAAGCTGTTATACTGATTGAACAAAAGAAAAAAACAAAAGCTGTTGAAATTCAAAAATTTCAAAAAGCGTTGACATATTTTAAATCTTAAAAAAGCATAGCGATAAGCCGAGTTCTGTCTTGAATGCTCATTTATCTAGTTTTGTTTTTGCAAACAAAATCAAGCGAAGGGTTAAAACAAAGACGCTAACCATCCCTTCTTGCTGCACATTGGGTTTACATAGCCGAAATTGTTACCAAAATCGCTGGTGGGCTTTTACCCCGCCGTTTCACCTTTTCCACTTGCGTGGTAGTTTTCTTTCTGTTGCACTATCCCTTAGGTTACCCTAGCCATCTGTTAGATGGAATGTTTGTCTTTAGCAGCTCGGACTTTCCTCTCCTAAAAAGAAGCGAGCATTTACTATGCTTTAAATTTGGATTTTAACGTAATTTTACTTATTTTTTCATCAAATAAAATAATTTTATTGTGATATCAATCAAAATTTGATAAAATTATTTTTTATTTTTTAACAAAGGAAATTTATGGCATCTTATTCAATGGGTGATTTAAAAAAGGGACTTAAAATAGAAATCGATGGAATTCCTTTTAAAATAGTTGAGTATCAGCATGTAAAACCAGGCAAAGGTCCTGCTTTTGTGCGTATTAAAATCAAATCTTTTATTGATGGTAAAGTACTTGAAAAAACTTTCCATGCAGGTGATAAATGTGAAGCTCCAAATTTAGAAGATAAAACTATGCAGTATCTTTATGATGATGGTGAAAATTGCCAATTTATGGATACACAAACATATGAACAAGTAGCTATTAGTGATGATGATGTAGGTGAGGCGAAAAAATGGATGCTTGATGGTATGATGGTAGATGTGCTTTTCCATAATGGTAAAGCTATCGGCGTAGAAGTTCCACAAGTTGTTGAACTCAAAATCATCGAAACAGCTCCAAATTTTAAGGGTGATACTCAAGGATCAAATAAAAAACCGGCTACATTGGAAACAGGCGCAGTAGTGCAAATTCCTTTTCATGTGTTAGAAGGTGAAGTTATACGCGTTGATACTGTGCGTGGTGAGTATATAGAAAGAGCGAACAAATAATACAAAAAAAAGCTTTTGGACTATTCCAAGGCTTTTTTAAATTTATATAAAATTTATTTTGTTACTTAATTTCTCATTCCATTCTTAAAAATATTTTTTTAAACTTTTCTTTAATTTAAAATTTCTATAATATTTCTAATTCATATTGTGGAGATGGTTGATGGAATGGTTACTTCTTGCTTCTATACCTTTGATTGTTTTAGGTTTTGCTTTAAAGATTAACCCCTTTTTAGTGGTAACTTCAGTTGGAATTTATACTGGACTTGTTTCAGGTTTTGATTTTGTTAAGGTTGTTAGTGATATAGGAAAATCTTTTGTAGATAATCGCTATGTTGCTATAATTTGGCTTATTTTACCTTTACTTGCTGTTTTGGAACGCAAAGGCTTAAGAGAGCAGGCTAAAAATTTAATATCCAAAATAAAAGTTGCCAGTACAGGACGAATTTTAATGTGTTATTTTGTTTTTAGACAAGTTACTGCAGCTTTAGGGCTTTTATCTTTAGGCGGACATGCACAGATGATAAGACCTTTAATAGCCCCTATGGCAGAAGCTGCAGCTAAGCTTAAATTTAAAAACTTAACACATAAAGATAGTCAAAAAATCAAAGCTTTTTCTGCGGGAACGGATAATGTTGCTGTATTTTTTGGAGAGGATATTTTTATAGCCGTGCATTCTATTTTATTTATTAAAGCTTTTTATGAGAGCAATGGTATTATTGTTGAGCCATTGCATTTATCAGTTTGGGCTATACCAACTGGAATTTTGGCTTTAATTATCCATTGTTCTAGACTTTATTTATTTGATAAAAGATTAGAAAAAACTTATAAAGGGTTGAGTGATGATAAGTCTTGATTTGCTTTATTATATTGTAGGAATTTTATTTTTAGTTTTTGGAATTTTAAGTTTTTCTAATCAAGCTAAAGATATAAAATCAAGAATAAGCGGCGGGGTATTTTGGATAAGTTATAGTTTTACTTTTTTACTAGCAGGAGTTTTGCCTCATTTTGTGATGGGTTGTATAGTGATTTTACTAGCACTTATAGCAGGATTTAATTTATTAAAACCAGCAAAGATTGAAGTTAGTAAAGAAGAAAAAGAATACGAGATAAAACATGCAAATATTTATAAAAATAAACTTTTTATTCCTGCTTTAATGGTTCCTTTGATTACACTTATTGGGACTTTTTTATTTCCCTATTTGAGTTTTTTTGAAAATAAAAATGCTACATTGATGGCTTTGATTATAGGTATAATTATTTCTTCAGTGGTTGCTTGTTTTATGTTTAAGGCTTCTCCTAAAAGAGCCGTTAAGGATGCAGCACATACTATGGATCACATTAGTTGGGCGGCGCTTTTACCGCAAATTTTGGCTACACTTGGAGTAGTTTTTGTTTCTACGGGAATGGGCGATCAAGTATCTAAACTTTTATCTAGTTATATTAGTTTAGATAATGCTTTTATTGCAGTAGCTGTGTATTGTATTGCTATGGCGCTTTTTACTATAGTAATGGGTAATGCTTTTGCAGCTTTTCCTGTGATTACTGCTGCTATTGCTTTGCCGATTTTAATCATACAAATGCATGCAAATCCTGCTATTATAGGAGCGATTGGAATGCTTAGTGGATTTTGCGGAACTTTAATGACGCCTATGGCTGCAAATTTTAATATAGTTCCTGCGGCACTTTTAAATTTAGATGATAAAAATGGCGTAATTAAAGCCCAGTTTATGTCAGGACTTGTTTTGCTTGTAGCTAATATCTTTTTAATGTATTTTTTAGCTTTTAGATTTTAAGGAGAAACAATGGAAAAATTTATAAAACAATTTAGCTTTATTGCACTAGAAAATATTTTTAGAGAATTGCCAAATAAAATCACACATTCTTTTAATGATATCAATGATATTAAACCGCCAAAACTTATGTATCCTATATTTTATGGTTCTTATGATTGGCATTCTAGCGTGCATTCTCACTGGCTTTTGGTGAAAATTTTAAAAGATTTTTCTCATTTTGCCCCAAAGGATGAAATCATCAAAGCCTTAGATTCTCAATTTAGCAAAGAAAAAGCAGAAGGAGAGCTTAAGTATCTTCAAAACCCTGCACACAAAGGTTTTGAAAGACCTTATGGATGGGGATGGTTTTTAAAACTGGCTTTGGAGATAAATTTACTTGCCAAAGAAAATTACAAAGCTGAAATTTGGGCTAAAAATTTAGAAGGCATAGCTGATTTTTTTGTTAAAGAATTTAAGGAGTTTTTGCCTAAGATGGATTATCCTATACGAGTTGGAACTCATTTTAATAGCTCTTTTGCTTTGTATTTTGCTTTAGAATATGCAAGATTTAAAAAAGATCAAGAATTGGAGTATTGCATCATCCAAAGTGCTAAAAAGTGGTTTTTAAATGATAAAAATATGCAAGCCTTAGAGCCTTGTGGAGATGAGTTTTTATCTCCTGTTTTGATGGAAGCGGTGCTTTTAAGTGCTGTTTTACCTAAAAATGATTTTGTAAAATTTTTTAAAGCATATTTGCCAAATTTAGAAGCAAAAGAGCCTGCAACTTTATTTACCCCTGTGAGTGTGAGTGATAGGAGCGATGGTAAAATAGCACATCTAGATGGGCTAAATTTAAGTCGTGCTTGGTGTTTTAAAATACTTTCAAATTTTTGCGATGAAAATTTAAAAATTCTTTTAAGAAACAATGCTACAGAGCATTTTGATAAAGCCATAGCTCATATAGAAGATGATTATCTTGGGTCGCATTGGCTAGGAAGCTTTGCTTTGCTTGCTATGGATGTGGATATTTTATAAAAATTTCATAAGATGAGTAAATTTGTTACTAAATAGATATTTTTTAAATTTAGATTTTGTTTTTATGCTTTGAAAAATATATTTTTTGATATTATAAGCCCTATAATATTTTAAAGGATGATAATGGTTTTTTTAATCATCTCTAGTATTATAGTGGCTATTATTTTGGGCTATATTACTAGACATAATGTTGGAATTTTTGCTATGATTTTTGCTTATATTATAGGAGCTTTTTTTATGGATTTAGCTCCTAAAAAAATCATAGCTTTTTGGCCTATTTCTATATTTTTTGTTATTTTTGCTGTTTCATTGTTTTATAATTTTGCAACCGTAAATGGAACTCTTGAAAAATTAGCTGGACATTTGATGTATCGTTTTGCTAATCATCCTTATTTGCTTCCTTTTGTTATTTTTGTGGTTAGTGCTATTATAGCTGCTTTAGGAGCAGGTTTTTATACGGTTTTAGCTTTTATGGCACCACTTACTTTTTTACTTTGCGATAAAATCGGTTTAAGCAAAATTGCTGGAGCTATGGCTATAAACTATGGTGCTTTGGGAGGAGCAAATTTTATGACTTCTCAAAGTGGGATTATTTTTCGAGGATTGATGGAAAATTCAGGCATTGAAGCAAATGAAGCTTTTGTAAATTCTAGTATTATTTTTGCTTTTACTATAATTTTGCCTATTGTGATATTATCTTTTTTTGTGTTTAATGCTTTTAAAAATAATATAAAAATCAGTGTTATTTCAAAACCTGATTCATTTGATTATAAACAAAAAACTACTTTAATTCTTATGTTTATGATGATTGTTGTTGTTTTAATCTTTCCTGTGCTAAATATTATTTTTCCACATAATGAGACAATTAGTTATTTTAATAAAAAAATAGATATAGCTATGATAGCCATGATTTTTGTTGCCATTGCTTTATTTTTAAAATTAGCTGATGAGAAACAAGTTGTTGCTTTAATTCCTTGGGGAACCTTGATAATGATTTGTGGAGTAGGGATGTTAATTAGCATAGCGGTTGAAGCAGGGGCTATAAAATTATTTTCAGATCTTGTAGAAAATGAGATCAATGTGATTTTTATTCCGTTAATAATGTGTGCTATTGCAGCTTTTATGTCGCTTTTTTCAAGCACTTTGGGCGTGGTTACTCCAGCGCTTTTTCCTATAGTTCCAAGCATTGCTGCAAGTAGTGGATTAAGCGAGGTATTGCTTTTTTCTTGTATTGTTGTAGGGGCTCAAGCTTCTGCTATTTCTCCTTTTTCTTCTGGAGGAAGTTTAATTTTAGGATCTTGTCCTGATAAATATAAGGAAAAATTATTTAAAGATTTGCTTATTAAAGCTGTGCCTATAGGATTTATAGCGGCGATTTTAGCTACTATTATAATGAGTTTTATTTTATAAGGATAATTGAATGAAGATTGATACTCACGCACATATATTTTTGAAAAAGTTAAATACGGTTGCAAATGCAAGATATAAGCCTGATTATGACGCTAGTTTTAAAGATTATAAAGCAAATTTAGATCATTATGATTTTGATAAAGGGGTTTTAGTTCAGCCAAGTTTTTTAGGTGTTGATAATGAATTTTTGCTTCAGAGTATCGAAAAAGATGAAAATATAAAAGCTATAGTTGTGGTTGATGAAGGTATTAAATTTGATGAGCTTAAAAAACTAAAAGAAAGAAAAGCTTGTGGAGTTAGATTAAATTTAATTGGCAAAGAATTGCCAAATTTTAAAAGTATGGTTTGGACTCAATTTTTTGAAAATTTAAGTAAGCTTAAAATGCAAATAGAAATTCAAAGAGATTTAGATAATAATCTTGTTGATATTGTTGAAAATTTAATTCCTTATGGTTGTAATATTGTTATCGATCATTTAGCAAGAGCTAATGCAAACTTAACAAATTTAGAGGATTTAATTTGCTTAAAAAACTCTAGAATATTTTTTAAAATTAGCGGTTTTTATAGAGCAAAAATAGACTATGCTAATAATGAACAAGCTGTAAAATTTGCAAAGAAAATATATGAAATTTTAAAAGAACATTTTCCACTTAGCAATTTTGTTTTTGGAAGCGATTGGCCACATACAAATTTTGAAGCAAATATTAATTTTTCATCGGCTCTAGTGGCTTTTAATGAAGTTGTCGTATCTAGAAAAGAACAAGAGCAAATTTTAGGGGATAATGCTTGTGCTTTATTTGGCTTTTAAGCTTTTTGTTTTATCCTAAAGATGTATTTTGCAATGCGTTCAAAATGCATTCTTAGATAAGGTTTGTAAATCACAAAACCACCTAAAAGCCCTAAAATGCTTCCTATTACAACATCAATTAAACGAGCGAGTATTAATTTATCTGCATTTTCACTCATAAAATTAGCTGCTTCCGAAAGATAAGTAGCATAAGGAGTAAAGAAAATCATAGCTAAAGCATAGTTTCGATTGATTAAAAATTGTCCTATAAAAAACAAAGACATCATAAGTAAAATAAGCTCTATATCGTGAAATTGTTTAGATAAAAGCCACCATGCAAAACATACTCCTAAGGCCGTTCCTATGATGCGTTGAATTTGTTTAATCCATATAGAATTTAAAGTTACACCTTGCATAATAGCTGTGCAAGAAATGGCTATCCAATAACTTCTTTCAAGTTCTAAAAAAGTTCCTATAAATATAGAAAAAGCCACAAAAGAACCCATGATCAAAGAATCCACAAAAACTGCATCAAAACCTATGTATTCTCTAGGTGGAATTTCGCTAGGTAAAGCATTTTTAAATCCATAAATCACAACGATAGAATATAACAAAGCCATTAAATTAGCTACCATTGCTCCAAGAAAAACAAGACCTACTAAAAAGATAAAATCCTTAGCTTCAAAAGGAGAATAAGCTCCTAAAATACAAGAAAATACAAAGAAAAAATATCCAGGTGCACCAATGTTATAGTATCTAATTAAAATAGAACTTCCCATGGCCATAATTCCTATAGGGATGAAGGCAAAAATTGCAGGCAAAAAATGAGTTAAAATTCCTAAGAAAAAACTAGAAACTATGCCAAAAGAACAGCACATCACAACAGCCATTCTATGATATAAAGGAGTGTTTGGAACATATAAAAAAGACAAAGCTCCTATCATGGCAATGAGTCCATAGTTTAATTTTCCAAAAAATACACTAAGCCCTAAAACTATACCCACGCCTAAAGCCGCAAAAAAAGGCATTTGCCAAACTTGTTCGCTTGAATTTAATTTAGCAATTTCTTTAAAGTGTTGCTTTAGTATTTCTATTTTATTCACTCTCGAATTTGTCCTTCCCCATTGATTATATATTTATAAGTGCAAATATCTTCAATCCCCATAGGACCTCTTGCATGCAATTTGTTGGTTGAAATTCCAACTTCTCCACCAAAGCCAAATTCTCCTCCATCGCTAAAACGCGTTGAAGCATTAGCATAAATACAAGATGAGTTTATAAGGCGTTGAAATTTAGCGATATTTGAAGCATCATTTGAGATAATGGTTTCAGAGTGCAAGGAGCTGTGTTTATTGATATGCTCTATAGCTTCATCGCAATCTTTTACTAATTTTACACTTAAAGCAAAATCAAGCCATTCTGTATCAAAGGTATTTTCATTTGCTTTAAAAATTTCTAAATTTGAGTTGTTAAAATAAGTCAAAGCATTTTCATGGGCGTGAATTTTTACCTTAAATTTTTCAAATTCAGGTATTAAAAGACTTATAAAATTTTTAGCAATTTTTTCATGGATTAAAAGCGTTTCTAAAGCGTTACAAACACTTACTCTTTGACACTTTGCATTAAGGATTATTTTTAAAGCCATATCTAAGTTAGCACTTTGATCTACAAAAGCATGACACAAGCCTTTATTTTGCTTAATGAGAGGAATTTTGGTATTGTTTGCAATTTCTTGTATCATATTTGAACTTCCGCGAGGTATGATCACATCGATTAAATCATCAAAGGCTAGAATTTGCAAGATTTCATCTCTTTGGGTAAACATAGCAAAACAATCTTGCAAATCAAATTCCTTAAGTGCTTTATTAACAAGAGTAAATATGGCTTTATTTGTAAATTTTGCTTCACTTCCGCCTTTAAATACACAAGCATTGGAACTTTTTATCATTAAAGCTGCGATTTCAGCGCTAAGACTAGGCCTTGCTTCATAAATAACACAAATGAGTCCTAAAGGAATGCTCATCTTTTGTATGCTCAAACCCGCATAATTTTTCCAGCCTTTAGAAATTTTGCCTATAGGATCTTCGATGTAAGCGATTTTTTCTAGGCCTTCGCAAAGAGCTAAAATACGTTTTTCATCTAGCAAAAGCCTATCTTTCATTGCTCTGCTTTTTGTGAAATTTGCCATATCTTTTTTATTTGCTTCTAGGATAATTTTGAAATTTTCTCTTAAAATTTGAGCTAATTTTAGAATAATTTTTTCTTTATCTTTGGGTGTTAAGTTAAGTAGTTTTTGAGAATTTTTCTTAATATTTTCAAGCAAATTTCGCATTTTTAATCCTTTATTTACAAAAAACTTGATAAATTATACAAAAAAATTTAGAATTGAAAGGTAAATATAAATGAAAAAAATAGATTTAATTGTAGTAGGTGCAGGTCCAACAGGGATAGGCTGTGCAGTTGAAGCCAAGCTTAAAAACAAAGAAGTTTTGATACTAGAAAAATCAAATAACATTTGTCAAACTTTAATGCAATTTTATAAGGATGGCAAAAGAGTAGATAAAGCTTATAAGGGATGCGAAGGAACCAATCACGGACATGTTCCTTTTGAAGATGGCACCAAAGAAAGCACTATAGAAACTTTTCAAAACGCTTTAAAAGAGCAAAATATAGAAGTTGAATTTGGTTCTGAAGTTGAGAGCGTTAAAAATGAAAATGGAGTTTTTTTAGTAAGTACAGCTAAAGGTGTTTATGAGTGTAAAAACATTATTGTTGCTATAGGTAGAATGGGTAAACCTAATAAACCTGATTACAAACTTCCTATGACTTTAACAAAAATCATTAATTTTAATGCCAATTCAGTTTTGGGAAATGAAAAAATTCTTGTTGTAGGTGGCGGAAATTCAGCAGCAGAATACGCTGTGGATTTGGCAAATTCAAATCAAGTTAGCCTTTGTTATCGTAAAAAAGAATTTACAAGATTAAATGATATAAATCTTAAAGATATTCACGAAGCTGGAAATTCGGGTAAGGTAGAGTTAAAATTAGGAATTGATATTAATGAAGTAGAAGATGATAATGGCAAAGCTAAAGTAAATTTTACCGATGGTACAAGCGATATTTATGATAGAATCATTTATGCTATTGGTGGTTCTACTCCACTTGATTTTTTACAAAAATGTGGGATTAATGTTGATGATAAAGGCGTGCCTTTAATGGATGAAAACAAACAAAGCAATGTTAAAGGCATCTTTGTAGCAGGAGATATTGCTACTAAAAATGGAGCAAGTATAGTTACAGGGTTAAATGACGCTGTGAAAATTCTTTCTGTGCTTTAAAATTTAGCCTTTGGGCTAAATTTTTATTTTAGTTTAATCTAGAAAATTCATATGCAAAATAAAATAAATATTAATAAACTTATTGCGAAATTACTTTATTTAAATTCTTACATACTAGGACTTTTGGCATTTTATTAGCGGTTTAAAATATTTTTAATTTTAAATATTTTAAGGATTATTATGTCAAGTATTTTTAGCACCTTAAGCCCTTTTAGGCTTTTTGTAAAATGTGCCGTGCCAAATGTTATAAGCATGGCTTTTATTTCTTTTTATTATATAGTTGATGGAATTTTTGTTGGAAAATATCTAGGAAGTGATGCTTTAGCGGCACTAGCCTTGATTATTCCCTTTATCATGATGTCTTTTGCTTTGGCTGATATGATAGCCATAGGATCAGCAGTGCAAATTTCTATGCATTTAGGTTTAGGCAAGAAGAATTTAGCTAGAAAGATATTTAGCTCAAGTATGTTGATTATCTTTATAATCTCTTGTTTTATCGGAATTTTGGAGTATTTTTTAGGACCTGTTTTGATTGATTGTTTAAATGTTAGCGATGAGATTAAAACGATGACTAAAGAATGTATGTTTGTTTTTGCTTTGTTTGCACCTTTTACTATGCTTTCTTTTGCTTTGGATAATTATTTAAGAATTTGCGGAAAAACTGCTTATAGTATGGTAATGAATGTGATTATAGCATTAAGCAATATAGTGCTTGATTATATTTTTATAGTCGAGTTGGGTTGGGGCTTATTTTCAGCTGCTCTTGCAACTTGTTTGGGACTTGTTTTAGGTGGTATTTTTGGAATTTTTCCTTTCTTGTTTCAAAATTTAGAGCTTAAAATTTCAAGCCTATACATGAATTTAAAAATTTTTAAAAATATTCTTTATAACGGAAGCAGTGAGTTTTTTGGCAATATTTCAGGATCTTTATATAGTATTTTTGCAAATTTTGTTTTATTAAAAATTTCTGATACTCAAGCCGTGGCAGCCTTTTCTATAGTTTTATATATTGATAGTTTTATTATAATGCTTATTATTGCTATGGGTGATGCAATGCAGCCTGCGCTTAGTTACAACTATGCTAAAAAAGATTTTTCAAGAATCAAAGCTATTGTAAAAGTGGTATTTTTTGCAGGGGGATTTTTATCTTTATTCTCTATAGTGCTTATATTGATATTTGGAGAAAATTTAATCACGCTTTTTACAAAAGAAAACAATCAAGAATTTAAAACTTTTGCTTATACAGCTTTGATGCTTTTTGCTTTTAATTATTTTTTTGCATGGTTTAATGTTCTAAGTGGTTCTTTTTTGACAGCTTTTAATAAGGCAAGCTTTTCTTTGGTTTTAAGTTTGGCGCAAAATTTATTTATACCTTTGTTTTTTCTTTTGCTTTTATCTTATTTTATAGGTTTAAATGGAGTATGGCTAAGTCCATTTTTTGCTGAATTTTGTGTTTTGATTTTAGCTTGGATTTTTCTTAAAAGAATTTTTAAAGATCTATCTTTATAGGAGATAGATCTTTTTTAAATTTTATCAAAGGAGCTTTTTTTATAATTTTTTAGAATTTATATCCTATACCAGTTAGGATAATTTGATAGGTTTCATCATAAAATCCTATATTGCTATTTCTTTTTTCTATGCCATAATTTGCAAAACCATAAAGTCCGTTATAACCCAAAAATTGATTTTTAACAACTTTTAGATTAAGCTTAACTATATTACCATCTTGTTTTTTGTGGAAGATAGGATCAGTTCCTACTGCTTCATATTTGCTAAGATTTAAATGTGGAGTGAAGATGTAATCATTAGCAAAAGCCAAATTTGTTCCTATACTAAAACCATATCTTGAATAGCTTTGAGCTTTTCCGTCTGCATCATTGTAATCATAATTTAGTCCTAGGTTTAATAAGCTATAATTATAGTTTAATTCAATTTCGTGATAATATCCCTCCCTTTTTAAAGAGCTTTGTGCGATAGTGTCTTTATCATATTTGTTTTTGCTAAATAAATATGAAGTGGTAAATTTCCCAAAATCACTTTCATAAAGTTGAGAGATTTTAAAACCATATCTATCAACATCAGTTTCTTCTCTATTTCCTATTGCATAAGGATTTGCATAAGCTTTTTCTCTTAAAGAGGAAATCACAGAAAAAGAAGTGCTAAAACGCTCTAAATAAGCTCTTTCGTAGCCTAAAGCTATACCGCTGATATCTCTTCCATTGTAGTTTTTAATAAAAATTCTATCATTATCTATAAGATTACCATAGTAAAGTTCTACACCGATAAAAGGAATGAAAGAGGAGTTTGAATTATCAGCATTGTAACTGCTTAGATAATCGCTGTTTGCCAAGGTTGAAATATTACTTTTAATATCCCTTGCACCCACACCTATGCTTAAATTTCCACTAAAACCTTCTTGAAATTCTACAGCCGTAGCTGATTGGGTTAAAATGGAGGCTAAAACACAGGAAAATAAATATTTTTTCAAATGTTCTCCTTGAAATGTTTGTTGTTTGTAATTAAATTACATTTATAATTGTAACTAATATTACTTTAAATATTTATAAAAAAATTAAGTTTTATAATTTAAGTTTTTTTAGATAGAATTTTTAGAATTAATTTATACTTATAAGGAAATTTAGTGCAGCAAGAGTATTATGACTTGGATTTAGAACGAGCTATTTTAAGCAGTTGTATCATGAGTGAAGAAGCTTATGCTAGTATAGCAGGTGATATTAGCCCAAAAGATTTTAGTCTTAAAGCTCACCAAGATATTTTTAAAGCGGTTATAGCTTGTAGTAATAACAAAGAGCCCATTTCTGTAAGTTTTTTAAGAAAACATAAAAAAATAGATGAGCAAATTTTAGCAGAAATTCTTGCCACTCCTTCTATGATAGATTTGCCTGCTTATGTAAATGAACTTCACGAAAAGTCCGTAAAAAGACAACTCTTGAGTTTTGCACATCTTTTGCCAACTCGTATCAATGAAGATCGTGCTGTAAGTGAAATCGCAGATGAAATTGGTAAAGAAATTTTTAGCATTACAAATCGTGTGAATTCTAGAGATATTAAAGATGTTGATATGGTAATATCAGAACTTTTTGAAGAATTTAAAAAGCAAAAAACTTTAGAAAATAAAGGTATTATAGGGCTTGATACAGGTTTTGAAGGTCTAAATAAAATGACAAAAGGCTTTAAAGGGGGTGAACTTATAATAATCGCCGCGCGTCCAGGTATGGGAAAGACAACTCTTTGTTTAAATTTCATTGATAAGGTTTTAAGACAAAAAAAAGGCGTGGCTTTATTTTCTCTTGAAATGCCTGCAACTCAAATCATGCAAAGAATGCTATCTTCTAAAACTTCTATTCCTTTGCAAAAAATTTTAACTGCAGATTTAAACGATGATGAATGGGAGCGTTTAGGAGATGCTTGCAATGATTATAGTCAAAAGAAATTATATATTTACGATAGTGGTTATGCAACTATCGCTGATGTAAGGGCTATTTTAAGGCGTTTAAAATCTCAAGATGAAAGTATAGGACTTTGTGTGATTGACTATATAGGGCTTATGATGAGTAATTCAAATTTTAATGATAGACATTTGCAAGTTAGTGAAATTTCAAGAGGACTTAAGCTTTTGGCTAGGGAGCTTGATATGCCTATTATCGCACTTTCACAACTTAATCGTGGCTTAGAGCAAAGGGCAAATAAGCGTCCTTTGATGAGTGATTTGCGAGAAAGTGGAGCTATAGAGCAAGATGCGGATGCTATTTTGTTTGTATATCGCGATGAGGTTTATAGAGAACAAGAAGAAAAAGAAAGAGAGAATAAAGCTAAAGCTGAAGGCAAAGCTTATCAAAGGCTTTTTATACCAAATCCTATGCAAGAAAATGCTGAAATTATTGTTGGAAAAAATAGAAATGGACCTGTTGGAACTATAGAAGTTGTATTTTTAAAAGAAAAATCTTGTTTTGTAGATAAACCTATAGGCTATGAAACTACTGAATTTACAGGCTAGCTTTAATAAAATAAGTTTTTAATATTTTAAAGTTATTTTTTACGACACAACCTGTCGCAAGGGTGTTTTATACTTTCTTTGTTATTTTAAAACAAGGAGAGAAAATGTTAAAACAAATCGCATTTGGTAGTATAGCTCTTACAGCTACAGGATATGGCATAAAAAAATTATACGAAAAATTATCCAAGCCAGAAAGAAAATTTGATACACATGCTATTGTTCCAAGCTGTAAAGATATGATCAATACCGAAGAATACAAACTCAAAAGAGAGCTTGAAATCGAACAAAAGAAAAATCAAATTCAAGAATTTCTTTGCGAATGCATGGAGTGTTATAGCGGCTTTTCAAAATATTTTAATTCTAAGGAATTTTTAGAATTTGAGCAAAATTTTACCTCTAAAAATAATCATAAAACAGAATTTCTTTTGTCATCTTATAAAGATCAAATGATAAAAGTGATCGACTATGCTAAAAAATTTGAATGCTTAAGTGCTTTTTTGGAAACACAAAGCGAAAAAAATGACTTAGCGGTTGTAAAAATGATAAGCGAAAGTATGGAGAGAAAAACACAGAGATTTTATCTGCAAACAAAATTTCAAACTTTTCCTCAGTATATTTTTCCTTCTGTGTGGAGTTCTCCTATGTGGAATAAACAATGGGAATAATACTTGGAATTTTAAGTCTTATAGCCGGCTTTGTTGCTATAGTGTTGATGTGTAGTTTGTATTTTATAGTGTTTATGGTTTTTGTTGGCATAGCGATACTTATTTTTCTTTCTATGCAACCTTATCCTTATAATATAATATTTTGTGCTATATATTTAATCACAATTTTAGCGCTAGTGCTATGGCGTAAAACTTAAAAATTTCACTTCCCCCTTGACTGGGGGGGGGGATTTGATAAAATACAAAAATTAAAAACAAGGAATTATTAAAATATGAATAATTATATACATTTAGAAGAATTGGATTTAAAAGCCAATTATGCGGATTTAGAAAAAGAGTTGGAAAATTTATCTAAAAAAGAATGTCTAAGAATAGAAATTGATAAAGGTTTGGAAAATTCACTTAAAGAACTTGAAGATTTAATGGAAAAATTACCCGAACAGCAAACCCAAACACTTTTTGAACAATGCACTAAAAATGCAATGGATGCTGTGACAGGGCATTTTGGACTAGCTTCAACAATCTTAAATGCAAAAGATGGTGGGAATGTAACAACACTACATAACTTTGAAAAAGGTATTGTAGCAACAGAAGAAGATTTACAAAAGCTTACAAAATATCAACAAGGCTATAAACGAGATTCAAACTATGATAAAATAAAAGATAATATAAGAGATAATTCTCCAAAAATTGTACATAGTGAATACACAGGTGAAGAAATGGAAAGGGGTGCTGGAAAGAATAAAGCGCAACTAGATCATGTTATTTCTTTAAAGGAAATTGATAGAGATCCTAATATGCATTTATTTTTAGATGATGCAATTAGGGCAGAAATAGCAAATCACCCTGACAATCTTAAGTGGCTTGATGCAAGTGCTAATGCTTCTAAAGGTGATAGAGATCTTATGGAGTGGGGTAAAGAAATTGATCCAAAAACAGGAAAAACCAATTTTGAAAAATATGGAATCGATGAAAAAAAAGCTGAAAAAATTTACAATACAGCCAAATCAAACCTAAAAAAGAAAGTTATAAAAGAAAAAATTGTCAAATATTCTAATGAAGTTTTAAGTACAGGTGCTAAAGATTCAATGAAAATCTTTGTTTATTCTGCCTTTGGAGTTGTCTTAAAAGATTTTATTGAAGCTGTTGTTATTGAATTAAAAACCACCTTTAGAGAGTTTGGAAAAGAAAATATTAAAGAAATTTTTAAACGATTTGCACGCAGAATGGAAAAAGTTTGGGAAAAGATAAAGGCAAAATGGAAGGATATATTCAAAGGTTCTTTAGAAGCAGGAATTCAAGCATTTTTTTCTAATTTGTTGGTTTTTATTATTAACACTATTTTTACAACTTTAAAAAAAATAGTGCAAATCATACGTGCAGGCTTTACTTCTCTATATCAAGCTGTAAAAATCATTATTAATCCACCTAAAAATATACCAAAAGATGAAATTTACTTTGAAGCATCGAAAATTTTTGTTAGCGGGATGATTTCTGCAATTTCAATGTTAGGAAGTGAAATGATCCACAAGTTTCTGCTGTCAATACCTGGATTTAATGTATTTTTGTCACTACCTATCCCTTTTACCGATGAAACAATAGGGGATGCCCTTTCTTTATGTATTTCAGCGGCTGGTGGTGCTGTATTGAGCACTATAGCTATTTTTTATATGGATAAGTGGAGAAGCAATTCCAAAATTGGCAATTTACAAATACAAATTGTAACTCAAAAAAATTTGATAGTACAATACAAAATTGCCAAAACTTGGTTTGCATTGAATGATGCTTATCATATTGTAAAAAACGAAACTTTAGCAACTATACAACAAATCAAAAAAGATAACCAAATAAGAGAGCAAAGTTCTCAAGAAGTAGAAACAGCAATTGAAGAATTTGAAAATTGTAATATCACTAAAAAATTATACAAAAAACTTAATCAAACTAAGGAGAACTGATGCTAGAACTTATCACACAAAAAGATCAAGATTTTTTGCAAAATATTGAAAACCTTGATGAAGAATATATTCAAAAATTTATTAATAAAAAAATCAGTGAAATAGCTATAGCTATTGAAACAGCAGCAGAGAATGCTGATAAAGCAAAAGATAGAACACAAAAAGCCAAAAATCTTAATACAGATAGTGATTGGCAAGCTTATATACCAATTTTTAGACGTTGGCTTGGAAAAACATCAGAAGAAAAAAAAAGAAATTAAATCCAATATGATCCTTGAAGTAGTAGAGTTACAGAATGAATCAATGAATCAAATGACAACAATTCTAAAAGAAGTTGTAATATTTTTTACTTCCAGTTTTTGTATTGCTACGCGTATGAATCAAGCTTTATCTCTTATTATTGCGCAAGGTTTTGTAAAGAGCGATGGCAAGGTAATTCGTTTATCTAAAGCCGCTAAAGAACAATTTCAACAAATACAAAAGTTCACACTGAGTTTTATAGAAGATCATGAAAAACACAAAGATACGATAAATAATATCCAAGTAGAATTAGATAAAAAAAATCAAATTGATGATGAGCAATATAAACTCATAGAAAAACATTATCAAGAATTTATACAATATAAAAATTATAATGACAAAATTGTTCAAGAGCAAGAATGTAAAATCAATGAACTGAAAGATATTTTAAATAAAAGAAAAAATGTTTTTACAAATAGCATTTCAATTTTAGCTTTGATAGTTTCTGTTGCGTCGATTGTATTATATTTTATAGGGCGTTAATTTATGAATTTTTTAAGTTCTTTAAAAGATAAGGCGGTAAATGCTTCAGAAGCAATTAAAGACAAAACTATTAAGACTGCTGAAGTTGTTAAAGATATTGGAATGGAAGTAAAATGTGGGATTGGTTGGCACGCGGGTGAATATCAAAATGAAAAAGATAAACCAAAATGTTTTTTTCCAAAATTTGCCCTGATTGCGGAAAATATCTTACAAAAAATCAACATGATTTTGAAGCTCCTGAAATATTAAATCCTGATAATTGTTATGGATATAGACGATGTACTCTTTGTTCTATTCAAGTGTTTGATAATTTTCATAATTATTATGAAATCAAAAAAGATGCAAAATGCAGAATGCACGAAAAATGTAATTTATGCGGACATGAAAGACTAGGACAAACAAGACACAATTGGAAATATGACGAAAACGGGCAAAAAATTTGTCTAGATTGCAAAGAAACAGTATAAAGACAGATGTTTTCTAAGATTTTCTCATCTCTTAGCCTTGCAAATGCGTTTAAAGGCTTTTTATTTAAACGCATTTCAAGCCCTATGCAAAGTGCTCGTATTATCAGTATGGTTTTAGATATAAAAAATGCTTTTAATGACAGCAAAGATCAAGCAAGCAGCATTTGCAAAACTTTGGATTTGATAGTAAATTTTAAAAAAGAATATCCGCAGGATTTTAACGAGTTGTTTGAAATTTTAAAAGATCTCATACAAGAATACGAGCAAAATCCTAATGAAATCAAGCAAAATCTCAAAGAAATCCTAAAATAAGGCAAAGCATGAACCACCTTTTAATCCTTTATAATCCCTACTATCAAGAAGATGTCATCAAGCAACATTTAAGCATTTTACAAGAAAAATCCCAAGTTGCCTTTGGCAAAATCAAATCAAAACTCAACGATCAAGAAAAGCAAAATTCCTTAGAAGAAATTTACCAAAGTACAAATGAAGAAAATTTCCTACAACTCTTTTTAAGCGATTATGCTAATTTATTTGTCGCTAAAGTGGTAAAAATTTCTAAAAATGTTGATGAAAGTTTGATTCCTAGTTATTATAAAGAAAAAAATTTAGAAGTGGAAGACTTTTTTATCATCAGTGATTTAAGGGAATTAGTCAGGGAAGATTTTAGTCTTTTAAGAGATAAATTTTTAGCCAATTTCATCACCCCAAACGATCACACCTATGCTATCTATGGCAATAATTACACCTATCCTTTGCCTGTGAGATTAAAAGAAGAGTGTTCTTATTTTTTAGGAGATGAAAAACATTATCTAAGTGTGTATAAAAGCAAAGAATACCTAGCCATGCAAGAAAATTTCATACGCTTTGTTTTTGGCAAAAGGATTTTTTATCTCTTGCACCCTGATAGCATAAGCAATATCATTCATGCAGAATTAGAGCTTTTACAAAGCGAAAACGATCTTTTAAATGATTTTACAAGTATTATGGTCAAATACTCTAAAACCTTAGAATACGAAATTTACGCTTTTGCCAAAAAAGTTCTTTTAAAAGCTTGTATAAAAGATCCTAGCCTTTATGATTTAGCTTATAATGTCCAAGGCAAATCTTTTATACTTAAAGATTTTTTTACCCAAAAACCCAATCTTGGAAGTATTAAATTTCTACTCAGACATGAAAATATCCAATGTCATTTAGGAAAAAGTTTAACTCAATTTATCAATTATCCTTTTTCAACAAGTCTTACTCTCATTCAAGAAATCCGTAATGAAGCCGTTCATGCAAAAGCCCCAAGTTTAAATGAAGTCAAAAAACTTAGAAATGAAATTTTAGGCATAGAAGGTGTAAGCTTGTTAAAAAGCATTTTAACTCACAAGGAAATTTCATGAAAGAATACGACAAATTAAGCATACGCTTGGTGCAGATTTTATCAAAATTTAACAATGGGGAAAGTCTAAGCGCCCAAGAGCTTGCACAAGAGTTTAATGTCGATACAAGAACCATACAAAGGGATCTTAATGAAAGGCTTACTTTTATGCCTATTAAAAAAGAAAATGGAAGATATGTTTTAGAAAGCTTTGCTTTGGGAAAATTAAGCTTTAAAGATATACAAAATTTCGCCACCTTAAGTGGCATTGCTGAGCTTTATCCAAAACTCGATCAAGGCTTTATAGTTGATCTTTTAAGCCATAGGGTAAATAAAGTTTTGATGGTAAAAAACGAAGGTTTTCAAAAGGTGGATTATGAGCTTTTTAAAGATCTTAGTGTGGCTATACTCAAACACAATGTATTAAATTTTTTCTATAAAGAAAAAGAACGCCAAATCAAACCTTACAAACTCGTAAATTACAAGGGAATTTGGTATCTTTTAGGGGATGAAAACGATAAATTAAAACATTTTAATTTAGATAAAATTTCAAAATTTCGCACTAAAAATGAAAATTTTATTCCCAATGAAAAACTTGAGGAACAAATCCAAAATGATCCTAATATCTGGCTTGGAGAAAGCAAAGAAGTGATTTTAAAACTTGATAAAAATGCTAAGGAATATTTTTTTAGAAAAGAAATACTAAGTAATTATCAAATCATTAATGAAGATGAAACAAGCTATACTTTAAGCACTCAAGTTTCTTATGAAGATGAAATTTTGCATTTGGTTAAGCAGTGGATTCCTTATATAAAAATTCTAGCCCCTATAGAACTGAAAACACGGCTGGAGAATATTTTAAAAAGTTATTTAAACAATCTATCTAAATAAAATTTATTTTAAATCCATAACTGGTTGCGAAGGGGAGATTTGAACTCCCGACCTTCGGGTTATGAGCCCGACGAGCTAACCACTGCTCTACTTCGCGGCATATAAGATACTTTGAAATATAAAATAAGAAGTGGATGGGGTAAAGGGATTCGAACCCCTGAATGACAGGACCAAAACCTGTTGCCTTACCGCTTGGCGATACCCCAATAAATATTTTTTAAAAGTGTGATTATAATGAATTTTAATTTATTTGTCAAGCAATTTAAGTTATAATTTTAAAAATTTTAAGGAAATAAAAATGAAATTTGTTAGCGTAGAACAAGCGATTAAGGATTTACAAGCAGGAAAAATGCTTGTTATGGTAGATGCAGAAGATAGAGAAAATGAAGGCGATTTAATCTTTCCTGCGCAATTTAGTACTCAAGAAAAAGTAAATTTCATGATAAAAGAAGCTCGTGGTGTGGTTTGTGTAGCCTTAGATGAAGCTTTAGCAAAAAAATTTGAACTTCCTTTAATGGTGCCTAAAAATACTTCAAACCACGAAACTGCTTTTACCATAACCGTAGATGCAAAAGATGCTACAACGGGAGTTAGCGCCTATGAAAGAAATATGACTATACAAATTTTTGCCGATGATAATGCTAAAGTGAGTGATTTTGTAAGACCAGGGCATATCAATCCTTTAATCGCAAAAAAAGGTGGGGTTTTAGAACGCACAGGTCATACAGAAGGCACGGTTGATCTTTGTAAATTAGCAGGATTAAAAGGTGCTTGTGTGATTTGTGAAATTGTAAAAGATAATGGAGATATGGCAAGAAGAGAAGATCTAGAAATTTTTTGCCAAAAACATGATTTAAATATGATAGCCGTAAGCGATCTTATAGAATATCGCCTAAAACATGAAAGCCTTATTAAGCTTGAAGAAAAAAGTCAAAGTGTTTTAGCAGGCTTTAAAGCAGACAAATTTATCTTTAGTGATCATAATCAAACCCAACACATAGCTTTTTGCTTTAAAGATATCAAAAAATGTGAAAATGTTAAATTTCATATCAGTGGTAGTGATTTTGAGCTTTTAACTTCAGATAAATTTTCAAAACTTTTAGAGCAAATCAAATTTCTTAGTGAAAATGGTGGCGTTATAGTTTTCATGCAAGGAGAAAAATCCAGTACTACTCAATACAAAAACTATGGTATAGGAGCACAGATTTTAAGATATTTTGGTATAGAAGAAATTAAACTTTTATCTCAAAGTTGTGATAAAGACTATATAGGCTTAGAAGGTTTTGGTTTAAATCTTAAAGCTTGTAATTTTAACTAAAAAGGAAAAAAATGACTTTAAAAGAACAAATTTTAAACGATATCAAAGAGGCAATGAAACAAAAAGATGATTTTAAAAGAGATAGTTTAAGAACTCTAAATGCAGCTTTTAAGCAAATAGAAGTGGATGAAAGAATAGAGTTGGATAATGAAAGAATTTATAAAATCATTGCAAGTGAAATCAAAAAACGCAAAGACGCAATCGAACTTTATCTTAAGGCAAATCGTGAAGATTTAGCGCAAAAAGAACAAAATGAAATAAGTCTTTTTGAAATTTATCTGCCTAAACAACTAAGTGATGAGGAGTTAACTTTAGCCTTAAAACAACTTATAGAAGAATTGGGTGTAAGTTCACTAAAAGAACAAGGTTTGGTAATGAAAGAAGCTAAAATAAAATTAGGTGCGAGTGTTGATGGCAAAAGACTTAATTTAGCACTTAAAGAGCTTTTACAATAATTTTTTGGAGTGTTATTATGAAAGAGTTAAGCGGTTCAGCAATGATTTGCGAGGCTTTAAAAGAAGAAAATATTAAAATTGTTTTTGGTTATCCTGGAGGCGCTGCACTTAATATTTATGATGAAATTTACAATCAAAAGTATTTTAAACATATTTTAGTGCGTCATGAACAAGCGGCTTTGCATGCTGCTGATGCTTACGCAAGAATGAGCGGAGAAGTGGGCGTAGCTATAGTTACAAGCGGACCAGGTTTTACAAATACTATTACAGGTCTAGCTACGGCTTATAGTGATTCTATCCCTTTGGTGTTGATTTCAGGGCAGGTGGCAAATTCTCTTATTGGTACAGATGCTTTTCAAGAAATTGATGCAGTAGGCATTTCAAGACCTTGTGTAAAGCATAATTATTTAGTTACTTGTATAGAAGAGTTTCCACGCATTTTAAAAGAGGCTTTTTATATAGCAAGAAGCGGTAGACCTGGGCCTGTGCATATAGATGTGCCAAAAGATGTAAGTGCAACTTTGGGACTTTGGGAATATCCTAAAGAAATTTCTATGAAAACTTATAAGCCTGTTTATAAGGGTAACTCAAAGCAAATTAAAAAATTTTCAGAGCTTTTAAAAGAAGCAAAAAGACCTTTGTTTTACTTAGGTGGAGGTTGTATCAGTTCTAATGCGAGTGAGCAAATCAGAGAACTTGTAAAATTTACAAAAATTCCAGCAGTTGAAACCTTGATGGCGCTTGGAACTTTAAGAAGTGATGATGTTTTTAATCTTAAAATGGCAGGCATGCATGGAAGCTATGCTGCTAATATGGCTTTAAGTGAGTGTGATTTGCTTGTGAGTGTAGGAGCGAGATTTGATGATAGGATTACAGGAAAAACAAGTGAATTTGCTAAACATGCGACTATAGTTCATGTTGATATTGATCCTAGTTCTATTTCAAAGATTATCAATGCGCATTATCCTATAGTAGGAGATATTAAAGAAGTTCTTAAAGAGCTTTTAGAAGAGCTTAAAAAGGAAAATTTCAACACAACTTTTAAAGAATGGCACGAAACTTTAAAGCGTTATAATGAACTTTATCCGCTTTCTTATGAAGATAGCAATGAGATTTTAAAACCGCAATGGGTGATTGAAGAATGTGCGAAAATGGCTCCAGATGCAAGGATTATCACCGATGTGGGTCAGCATCAAATGTGGGTAGCGCAGTTTTATCCTTTTAATTATCCAAGACAACTTGCAACAAGTGGAGGGCAAGGAACTATGGGATATTCTTTACCTGCTGCTTTGGGTGCAAAGCTTGCTGTGGGTGAAGAAGTGGTGATTAATTTCGTAGGCGATGGATCGGTTTTAATGAATATCCAAGAGCTTATGACTGCTCATGAGTATGGTATAAAAACTATAAATATTATTTTAAACAATGCCTTTTTAGGTATGGTAAGACAATGGCAAAGTATGTTTTATAAAGAGCATTTTTCACAAACAGATTTAAGTACTCAGCCTGATTTTATCAAAATAGCTCAAGGTTTTGGTTGTGAAGGTTATGAAATTTCAAATAAAGAAGAATTTGTTCAAGCTTTTAGCCAAGCTTTAAAAAGTGATAAAACCTCTCTTTTAAATGTAAAAATTGATCGTTTTGAAGATGTTTTACCTATGGTGCCTGCAGGAGGTGCGATTTATAATATGATTTTACCAAAGGCAAAGGATAGACAATGAGAAGGGTTTTATCGGTAATTGTTTTAAATGAGCATGGGGTTTTATCTCGTATAGTAGGACTTTTTTCGGGAAGAGGTTATAATATTGACTCGCTTACAGTAGCACCTTTGGAAAATAAAGAATTTTCTCGTATTAATATAGTCACTTCAGGAAATGAAAGAACTTTTGAGCAGATAGTCAAACAACTTCATAAGCTTATTCCTACTTATAAAGTGATAGAAAGTGAAGAATTTATTGACAAAGAAATGGCTTTGGTGAAAATTCCTTTAAATGAAAATTTAGGAGGACTTGATGCCGTTTTGAAAGCTTATAATGGTACTATTGCAAATAGCAATGAGAATTTTTTGTTTTTAATGGTTGCTGATGATGCAAATCGCATTGATAATTTTTTAAAAACAATTAAAAAATACAATCCTAGTGATATAGTTCGCAGTGGATCTGTTTTGATGGAGATTAAATGAAATTAAGTGAAATAGCAGAATTTTTAAGCTTGGAATATAAAGGTGAGGATATAGAAATCAGTGCTTTAAATTCTTTATTGAAAGCAAATTTTACAGAGCTTACTTATTGTGATGGTGAGAAAAATACCAAAGATATACCTCACACAGGAGCTGCTGCTATTTTAATATCTAAAGAATATGAAAATTTAGTACCTAAAGATACTAAAGCTTTGATTACTCAAAGTCCACATTTGAGTTTTGCTTTTTTAAGCAAGCTTTTTGCTAAACCTTTGATAAGCACAGCTAAAGAAAAAGTACAAAATATTGCAAAAAGCGCAAGAATCATGCCTAATGTTTATATAGGTGATAATGTAAATATCGGTGAAAATGTAATCATTATGGCAGGAGCTTATATAGGCGATAATGTCAGTATTGGTGATGAGAGTATTATTCATCCTAATGTAGTGATTTATAATGACACTAAAATCGGTAAAAAATGTCATTTGCTTGCCAATTGTGTAATAGGAAGCGATGGATTTGGTTATGCGCACAATAAAAACGGCGAACATTATAAAATTTATCATAATGGTAATGTGATTTTAGAAGATTTTGTAGAAGTGGGGGCTTGTACAACTATAGATAGAGCAGTTTTTGATAGTACTATTATCAAAGCAGGTACTAAGGTAGACAATCTAGTTCAAATCGGACATAATTGCAATATAGGTCAAAATTGCATCATTGTGGCGCAAACCGGAATTTCAGGTTCAAGTGAGTTAGGACGCAATGTTATTATGGGTGGTCAAAGTGCAACGAGTGGACATTTAAAAATAGGCGATTTTAGTACTATAGCTGCAAGAGGCGGTGTGAGTAAAAATTTAGAAGGCGGGCGTGTTTATGGTGGTTTTCCTATTATGCTTCAAAAAGATTGGCTAAAACTTCAAGCTAAAATAGCAATAAATTTTAAAGAAAAATCACAAGATTAACATCGCATCGCCATAAGAGTAAAAGCGATATTTTTCTTTTATGGCGAGTTCATAAAGTTTTAAACACTGTTCTCTACCGATAAAAGCTGAAACTAGCATGATAAGAGTAGATTTTGGTAAATGAAAATTGGTCAAAAGATAATTTTGTCTTATAGGTGGATTTTGCGGGTGTAAAAAAAGATCACAAAAACCACTTTTTGTTTTAGTTCTTGCATAATATTCTATGGTTCTTGTTACTGTTGTTCCTACGCCTAAAATAGCTTGTTTAGAATCTATAATTTCATATGCTTGCTGCGGAATATTAAAAAATTCGCTATGCATTTTATGCTCTTGTATATTTTCGCATTCCACGCTTTTAAAGGTTCCAGCTCCTACATGCAAGGTTAAATGATAAATTTCGTGTTTTTTTCTTAAATTTTCAAGCATAGTCTCACTAAAATGTAAACTTGCAGTCGGAGCAGCCACTGCGCCTAAATTTTTTGCAAAGATACTTTGATAATCTTTCAAATCACTTTTTTCATCCTCCCTTTTAATATAAGGAGGCAAGGGTATATGTCCTATCTTGTCAAGCAGGTTGTAAAGATTTGAGGTGTCTAAGGTTTTATCATTTTGAAAAAATTGAACTTTTCGAAGACCATCATTTAAAAGTTCTACAACGCGCGCTTTTAAATCCTCTTTAAAATATAAGATTTCATCTTTTTTAACGCGCCCTTTAATTTGAGCTAGAAAAAGTGGATTGTGAGAATTTAAAAAAGGTTGATGTAAGAAAAGTTCTATTTTTCCTCCGCTTGCTTTATTACCATAAATTCTTGCTTTAATAACTTTGGTATCATTGAAAAAAATCGCGCAGTTGGGTAAAAAGTCTTGTAAATTTTTAAAAGTAGTGTGAAAAATTTCTTTGTTTTTGCGATCAAAAACCAAAAGCCTAGCATCTTCTTTTGGATTTGTAGGATAGTTGGCTATGAGTTCATTAGCTAGAGTGTAATCATAGCTTGAAAGAAGTAAGTCTTTATTCATTACTTTCTTTATCTTTTGGGACAGGATTTACCTTTTGAACAATTAAAATAGAAAGTCCATAAAGTCCGCAAAGTGGTCCTGCCATTAAAAATTGAGATAAAACATCAGGTGGAGTCATAAAGGCTGAAAAAACAAAAATAACTAAAACAGCTATGCGAAAATGGCGTTTTAAAAAACTATCATCTATAAGTCCGACTTTAGCAAAGAAAAAGGCAATTACAGGCATTTCAAAAGCTAAGCCAAAAGCCACAACAACTTTTGTAAAAAAATCTACATAAGTTCCTATGGTAATTACAGGATTAAAATCTTCATTTAAACCAAAATTAATCAAAAATTTAAAAGCCAAAGGCACTACAACAAAATAGCAAAAACAAGCCCCCAAGGCAAACATAATGCTCGCAAAGCTAACAAAAGGCACTACAAGGCGTTTTTCATTATCATAAAGTCCTGGAGCTACAAATTTCCAAAATTGCCAAAAAATTACAGGTAGAGAAAAGATAAAGGCTGCAAAAAAACTAACCTTCATTGCGGTAAATAAGGCTTCTTGTACTTCAATTACATTTACATGTTTGGCTACTTCGGGTAAAACAGCTATAAGTGGAGCTTTTAGAATATCTAAGATATAGCTTCGTAGAGCAAAACATACAATAAACATAACTATAATGCAAGCAACGCTTATAAAAAGGCGTTTTCTAAGTTCTATTAAATGAGGTCTTAATTCTTCAAACATTTATTTTTCCGTTTTATCTTGTGTTTCTAATTTGCTAAGATTTGGTTTTTCTTCTGTGTTTAAATTTTGTCCGCTAAGGTTATTTTTTACTTTATCATCTCTGCTATCAAAGGTTAAATCTACCTTTGTTTTATCTAAAATATCTCTTTTAAGGTCATCAAATTCTTCAAAACTGAGTTTTTTGCGTATATTTTCATTAGTGCTTGAAAATTCATCTTTGTATTTCTTAGCTTCTTCTTTTAAGTCATTGATGCGTATTTCTTTTTCTATGCTTGATTTTGCATCATCTATGTTGCGTTTTACAGCCTTTAGAATTTTTGCTATTTGTACTATAGCTTCTGGAAGTTTATCAGGTCCTAAGACTAAAATCGCTACAACTAAAATAACTATAATTTCACCAAAACTCATTAATCATTACTCTTTGATTTGATATTTTAAATAAATATTTTACTTAAAAAACTTAAATTTAAGATGAGAGATATAAAGTAAGTTCATCGCTAATGAGAAAATTAGGATTAAAATATCTTTTATTTTTGTAAAAAAGTTTTTTTTCTTTTAATAATATGTTTATTTTGTCTTTTTGCCATTGATTGAGTTTTGTTTCATTAATCCCTACTATACTTCTAAGCCCTAAAAATAGGTGTTCTAAATTCAAGTCTTTAGAGCTTAGTTGCTCTATAGATCTAAAAGTGGGATTTTCTATGTAATTTTTTAAATTTTTTGCTGTATAAAAACGCTTATTTTTGTAAAATCCCACTGCACTTAATCCACAAGCTAGGTAGTTTTTTC
This sequence comes from Campylobacter sp. CH246, assembly GCF_004378835.1. Classification (NCBI taxonomy): domain Bacteria; kingdom Pseudomonadati; phylum Campylobacterota; class Epsilonproteobacteria; order Campylobacterales; family Campylobacteraceae; genus Campylobacter; species Campylobacter sp. CH246. Next base: position 150,980 of record NZ_RYYA01000002.1, on the reverse strand, counting down.
CTTGCCAATAAGCAAGATTATGTTTGCAAATTTGAGATTTAGTTTTTGAAAAATTACTGATTTCATATTGAAAAAAGTCAAGCTCTAGAAGTTGTTTGATGAAAAATTTCATTAAATTAGGAGCATTTTTTTTGAAATGTTCTTTTTTGGCAAAGGCTGTGTTTGATTCTATGGTTAAATTATAAGCACTAAGGTGTGTGATTAAATCCTTGATTTGTTTTAAGTGCAAGAGTTCAAATTCAAGCATTTTTTTATTGTCTAATTTCGTATCATAAATAAGATCTAAATTGATATTTTTAAAACCTACTTTATTTGCGTTTTCTAATGCTTTGATAATCATTTCTTGATTGTGAATTCTTCCAAGAAAGTGAAGTTTTTTAGGATGAAAACTTTGAACTCCAAAAGAAATGCGATTAACTCCTATATCTTTCATATTTTTAAGCCAATTTAATGTTGCTGAGTTGGGATTAGCTTCGCATGAAATTTCTACATTTTTATCTAGCAAGGGATATAAAATTTTAAAAATATCTTCATAATTATACGCATCAACACAACTTGGTGTTCCTCCGCCTATGAATAAGGTTTTAATTTGATTTGATTGAATGTTAAATTGTTTTAATTGAAAAACAATATCTTCTTTTAAAGCCTTAAAATAGGCTTTTTCATAATCATTTTTTTTTAAACTTGTAAAAGCGCAATAATTACATTTGCTTTCACAAAATGGAATATGGATGTAAAAATGCATAAAAACCCTAAAATATTTTATTAAATTTTTAATGTATTTTAATAAAAATTTGATTTGATTTAGGTTAAAATTATATCCTTGAGATTAAGGAAAAATATTGTGGAAAACGAGAAAAATTATAGACCAAATGTTGCAGCTATTGTTTTATCAAGTTCTTATCCTTTTGAGTGTAAGATTTTTATAGCTAGAAGAAGTGATATGGATAGTATTTGGCAATTTCCACAAGGAGGTATTGATGAAGGTGAAAGTGTCAAAAACGCTTTATTTAGAGAACTAAAAGAAGAAATAGGCACCGATGAGGTTGAAATCATTGCCGAGTATCCAGAATGGTTGAGTTATGATTTTCCGAGTAAAATTGTTAAAAAAATGTATCCTTATGATGGGCAGATTCAAAAATATTTTTTAGTGCGTTTAAAGCACGGTGCTACAATCAATATCAATACCAAGCATCCTGAATTTGATGATTATCAATTTGTAAGTGTTAAACAAATTTTTGAAATGATTAATCATTTCAAAAAAAATATTTATGTTAAAGTGATCAAATATTTTGAAGAGAAAGGTTATATCTAAAATGCTTATAGTTCAAAAATATGGCGGAACAAGCGTTGGAACACTTGAGCGTATTGAAGCAGTAGCCAATAGGGTTATCCAAAGTGTGCAACAGGGTAATCAACTTGTTGTTGTAGTATCTGCAATGAGTGGGGTGACAAATACTCTTATCGAGCAAGCTGAATATTTTAGTAAAACTCCTAATGGTAAAGATATGGATATGCTTTTAAGTAGCGGAGAGCGCGTAACAAGCGCTTTACTTTCTATTGCTTTAAATGAAAAGGGTTATCCTGCTATATCATTTTCTGGGAGAAAAGCGGGAATTATTACGGATAGTGTTTTTACAAAGGCAAGAATTCATCATATTGATACAAAAGCGATAAAATCAGAACTTCAAAATGGTAAAATAGTCGTTATAGCAGGTTTTCAAGGTGTAGATGAGGAAGGTAATGTAACTACCTTAGGGCGTGGTGGAAGCGATTTAAGTGCTGTGGCGGTAGCAGGTGCTTTAAATGCGGATTTGTGTGAAATTTATACCGATGTTGATGGGGTTTATACAACAGATCCAAGAATTGAACCAAAGGCAAAGAAATTGGATAAAATTTCTTATGAAGAAATGCTTGAACTTGCAAGTTTAGGTGCAAAAGTTTTGCAAAATCGCTCTGTAGAGCTTGCAAAAAAATTAAATGTTAATTTAGTAACTAGAAGTAGTTTTAACAATAATGAAGGAACAATGATAACAAAGGAAGATGGAATGGAACAAGCTTTAGTAAGTGGTATTGCTTTAGATAAAAATCAAGCAAGAGTGACTTTAAGAAATGTAGAAGATAAGCCTGGAATCGCAGCTGAAATTTTTTCTGTTTTAGCAAATGAAAATATTAATGTAGATATGATTATACAAAATGTTGGAGTTGATGGTGCTACAAATTTGGGTTTTACGGTTCCTCAAAATGAACTTGAATTAGCCAAAAATGCTATGCAAAAAATTTTAAGCTCAAAAACAACTATAGAAAGTGATAGTGCTGTAGTAAAAGTTTCTATAGTTGGCGTAGGTATGAAATCACATTCAGGAGTAGCAAGTAAAGCTTTTAAAGCTTTAGCTGATGAGGGGATTAATATCGGTATGATTTCTACTAGTGAAATAAAAATTTCGATGATAGTTCATGAAAAATACGGAGAACTTGCAGTTAGAGCACTACATGAGTGCTACGGACTTGATAAATAAATGAGTGATTTTTTAAGTTTTACTCTTGAAAATATCCGTAATGGTGGAGCTTTTATGGCATGGTTGGAGTCGCGTCGTTTAGAATGGGCTCCTTTGGTGGCTGCAAGACTTAAATATCTTTTAGAAGGACGCACTTTTGTCTTAATGTGCGATGAACAAAGATCTTGGTATGAAGAGTATTTTTTAAAAAATATAAATTCAAAAGCCGCTCGTCCCATGCTTCCTTTTGTGTCGTTAAATTCTTTATGCAAGAAGAAAGTACAAAGTTCAGAAGATATAGCTTTACTTAATGACTTGCTTGACATTTCTTTTCCTAATGGTTATGTATATTTTTATATAGGAAGTGCTTCTGATAATAAATCTTTAATTGCTAAATCAAGAGATGATAGTTTATTGTGGCTTTTTGATGAGCAGTTACAAGATAGTTTTTATTTAAATTCTAAAGATAAAGACTTGGATATCAAGCTTATTAGTTTATATCAACTTTTTGATGCAAGTTTGGATGCAATATTATTTTCCAAGGTGCAATTAGGATAAATATTTTGTTTATTAGTAAGATTATTATCAGTGAAGATTTTTTAGGTATTAAAGAAGAAATGATTAATAATTTTGGTATTAAAAAATTAAGGTTTTTTATGCCGCAAAATGAATTTTTACTTGATGATGCAAGAGCGGTTGAAAAAGAAAGCTATATTGCAGAAACTGAAGAAAAAATTATTATTTTAATGGCGGATTCTTATAGGATAGAAGCCCAAAATTTTTTACTTAAACTTCTTGAAGAACCTCCAAAAAATATTAAATTTCTTATTGTGGTACCTTCTAAAAATTTACTTTTACCTACCATAAAATCGCGTCTTATTTGTGAAAAAAGAAAAGTTGAAAAGGAAGTTAAAAAACTTGATTTAGATCTTAAAAGAATGGATTTAAGAATGCTTTTTGATTTTTTGCAAAAAAATGAAAATTTGGATAAAAATGAACTTATGGATCAAATCGCATTGCTTGCTAAAGAATGTGTGAAATATAAAGATTTTAACGCTGAAGAATTAGAGTTTTTTTATGAAAGTTATGAGCTTGCAAAATTAAATTCTAAAAGTGGGGTACTTTTGGCTACTCTTTTGCTAAATTACTATACAAAGAAATAAAATGAAATTTTTTAAAATCAATCCAAATACCGATTTTAATTTGCTTTGTTCTTTCATAAATCCCCATAAAATGGGGCAAAAGATCATGAGTGAAAAAACAAAAACTCATTTTATTTTTATCAAAGATATTTCTACTCCTGCAGCAAATATTTTAAAACAAGATGCTTTAAGAGTAGGAGCTGAACTTATTACTCATAAAGAAGTAATTACTGCAAAAATCACTCATTCAAATGCACTTTTAATGGCAAGTAAAGAGCAAATTCAAAAGCTTATTGTCAAAGAAAAACTTCAAGATTTTGGACTTAAAAATTTGGCTCTTTTTTTGCAAAAAGATTTTTTAAAACCGAAAAAAGCCGAGCTTATGGCAGTGATTAATGTCAATGAAGACAGTTTTAATGCAAAAAGTCGTGTGAGTGAAGAAGACTTTGAAAAAAGGCTTAATGACTTTCTTGCTTTAAAGCCCGAATATATCGATATAGGTGCGGTAAGTTCAAGACCTGGGAGTGAGTATTGTGGTAAGGAAGAGGAATTTAAAAGACTGAAAAAAGTACTTGACTTAATTTATGAGAAAAATTATTACGAACAAGCGATTTTTAGTTTAGATAGTTTTGATGAATATTGTCTAGAATATGCTTTAAATAAGGGTTTTAAACTCATTAATGATATTACAAGTTTAAGAAATCTTCATCTAGCCAAACTTGCAAGTAAATATGAGGCAAAATATTGCTTAATGCACATGCAAAACAATCCAAATAATATGCAAGATAATCCTTTTTATGAAGATTTGCTTGATGAGATGACTTTATTTTTTAAAGAAAAACTTGAACTTTTAGAAAGTTTTGGAGTAAAAGAAAGTATTTTAGATGTAGGTATTGGTTTTGGAAAGAGTGCTGGGCATAATATGATTTTAATCAAACACTTAGAACATTTTTTGCAATTTAATAAACCTTTACTTATAGGTGCGAGTCGCAAAAGTGTGATTAATGCGTATTTTCAAAGCGAGATTAAAGATCGTTTAGCAGGAACTTTGTATTTGCATTTAAAAGCTTTTGAAAATGGTGCTAGTATTATAAGAGTGCATGATTTATATGAACATAAACAACTTTTTGCTTTAGTGCAGGCAATGGATAATATAGGAGTTTAGATGAAAAAAGAAGAGTATTTAGAAAAAGTTGCTTTAGCAAATTTGTGGATGAGGGCATATTATGAAAAAGATGAACCCTTGGCTAGCGATGAAGAATACGATGCTTTAATCAGAGAATTAAGAGTTTTTGAAGAACAAAACAAAGATGAAATTTCAAAAGACTCTCCAACGCAAAAAATAGCTCCTATCATACAAAGCGAGTTTAAAAAAATAGCTCATTTAAGGCGTATGTGGTCGATGGAAGATGTGTTTGATGAGAGTGAGCTTAGGGCTTGGGCAAAACGCGCAAAATGTGAAAAAAACTTTTTTATAGAGCCTAAATTTGATGGAGCGAGTTTAAATTTACTTTATGAAAATGGTAAATTAGTAAGCGGTGCCACTAGGGGCGATGGCGAAGTGGGTGAGGATATAACGCTTAATGTTTTTGAGATAGAAAATATACCTAAAAATATAGCTTATAAAGAAAGGATAGAAATTCGTGGAGAAGTGGTGATTTTAAAAGATGATTTTGAGAAAATCAACGAAAAAAGAGCCCTTTTAAATCAAAGTTTATTTGCTAATCCACGCAATGCTGCAAGCGGGAGTTTAAGGCAGCTTGATACAAGCATCACTAAAGAAAGAAATTTGAAATTTTATCCTTGGGGAGTAGGGGAAAATACCTTAAATTTCACCAAACACAGCGAGGTGATGCAATTTATCAGAGAGCTTGGTTTTTTAAAGGATGATTTTGTAAGACTTTGCACTAATTTAGACGAAGTTTTAAAAGCTTATGATGAGCTTTTAGCTCTAAGAGAAAAAAAGCCTATGATGATGGATGGAATGGTGGTAAGAGTTGATGATCTTGCACTTTGTGAAGAATTAGGCTATACGGTAAAATTTCCAAAATTTATGGCAGCTTTTAAATTTCCTGCACTTGAAAAAACCACGCGTTTAATAGGGGTAAATTTACAAGTAGGAAGAAGTGGAGTGATCACTCCTGTGGCGGTTTTAGAACCTGTAAATTTAGATGGGGTTGTAGTAAAATCAGCCACACTTCATAATTTTGATGAAATTGCAAGACTTGATGTTAAAATCAATGATTTTGTAAGTGTGATAAGAAGTGGCGATGTTATCCCTAAAATCACTAAGGTTTTTAAAGAGCGTAGAGAAGGTTTAGAGATGGAAATTTCACGCCCTAAACTTTGTCCTACTTGCCAAAGTGAGCTTTTGGATGAAGGAACTTTAATAAAATGTCAAAATATAGATTGTGAAGATAGACTTGTAAATTCTATCATTCATTTTGTTTCTAAAAAATGTCTTAATATCGACGGACTTGGAGAAAATATAGTAGAACTTTTATACAAGCACAAAAAAATCACTACGCTTGAGAGCATTTTTCATTTAAAATTTAGTGATTTTGAAGGTTTGGAAGGCTTTAAAGAAAAGAAAATCAACAATCTTTTAAATGCCATAGAGCAAGCCAGAGAATGTGAGCTTTTTCGTTTTATCACGGCTTTAGGGATAGAGCATATTGGCGAGGTTGCGGCTAAAAAATTAAGTTTAAGTTTTGGTAAAGAGTGGCACAAGCAAAGCTTTGAAGCTTATGCCAATTTAGAAGGTTTTGGAGAGCAAATGGCTTTAAGTCTTTGCGAATTTACGCGTGTTAATCATATAAGAATTGATGAATTTTACAAGCTTTTAAATTTGAAAATAGAAAAACTTGAAATCAAAAGTGATAGTATGATTTTTGGTAAAACTTTTGTGATTACAGGTACTCTTTCACGTCCAAGAGATGAGTTTAAGGCTTTGATAGAAAAGCTTGGGGGTAAGGTAAGCGGCTCTGTTTCTAAAAAGACTGACTATGTGCTTTTTGGAGAAGAGGCAGGTTCTAAACTTAGCAAGGCTAAAGAGCTTGAAGTAAAATGTATAAATGAAAGTGCTTTTAATGAGCTTGTTAAAGAATAGTTCTTATATTTTAACGCTTTTAAGCCTTTTTGGCTTTTTGCTAACTTGGCAAAGGAGTGCTTTTTCTTTATTTTTTTTAATTCCTATTTTTTTAACACTTTTTTGGGAATTCTTTTTATTTTTAAAGCTTAGAAAAAATATTATAAAAGAAGCTACTTTGATTAAGGGAAGTTTGTTTTATCGTATTAGTATGGGGGATTTTTATCTTTATATTTTTAGCTTTTTTTTGGCGATTTTTGGACTTGTTTCTTTATTTTTAAATTTTTTAAATCTTGAAAAAATTGATTTTGTTTTTATATTTATAATTTTACCTTTATTGATGATATTTTTAAAAAAAGAATTACATTTGCAATTTGTAGATAATGCTTATAATGATTTTAGAATAGTTGTTATCGCTAGTTTTTTTACTGCTTTATTTTATGCATTTTATGGGCTTTTTTTTACTTACAATGAACTTTTAAATTTAGAACTTTTTTCCAGGAAAATCATTGCCTATAAGAGTGCTTCTTTTGTTTATTTTGATTTTTTATCTGAATTTTTACATTTTGTTTCAAATTTAAAATTTTTTATTTTTTCTTATTTTGGATATTTGGGGTTTAGGGCTTTAAATTTTATTTTTGATTTTTTTAATTTTTTTATGTTTTGTTCTCTTTTGGCTTTTGTTTTTAATTTTGTTTTGAAAATAAAGATAAAAATAATTGTTTTATTTTTATGTTTTATCATGGTTTTAGGAAATTATTTTTTAAAAGAGCAAAGAAATAATGCCTTAAAATCCGAACAAGAGCAAATACTTTTATGGATGAATAATTTTAATTTTTTAAAAGATAATAACTTAAGTTTAATTCAAAAAGAAAAAGATCTTTTTGAAAAAGATCTTAAAGATCTTAGAGAAATTTTTAAAAAAAATGCTTTTGAAATAGGTATTTGGTGGTTTTCTAAAGAAAAAGAAGACTTAGAAAAAAGAATAAATGAGAGTTTAAAATGAGATTTGATTTTTTTGTTTCAAAGCGTTTAAATATCAGTAGAAATAAAGCCTTAGAGCTTATAGAAAATGAAGAGATTTTACTTAATGGTAAAAGTTTTAAAGCTTCTTTTGATGTGAAAAATTTTTTAGAAAATTTAAAAAAAACGCAAGATTTAAATCCTGAAGATATACTTTTAGCCAATGAGTTAAAATTGGATCTTTTAAGTGAAATTTATGTTTCAAGAGCAGCTTTGAAATTAAAAAAATTTTTAGAAGAAAATGATATTGAAATAAAACATAAAAATTGTCTTGATATAGGATCTAGTACGGGTGGTTTTGTTCAAATTTTACTTGAAAATCAGGCTTTAAAAATCACTGCTCTTGATGTGGGTAGCAATCAACTCCATCCAAGTTTAAGAGCAAATGAAAAAATTATCTTGCATGAAAATACAGATCTTAGAGCCTTTAAAAGTAAAGAAAAATTTGAACTTGTTACTTGTGATGTGAGTTTTATTTCTCTTATTAATTTACTTTATTATGTCGATAATTTAGCTTTAAAGGAAATTATTTTACTTTTTAAACCTCAGTTTGAAGTGGGAAAAAATATCAAAAGAGATAAAAAAGGTGTTTTAAAAGATGACAAGGCAATCTTAAAAGCAAGAATGGATTTTGAAAAAGAATGTGCTAAGTTAGGTTGGCTTTTAAAAAATACGCAAAAATCAAGCATTAAAGGAAAGGAAGGTAATGTTGAATATTTTTACTACTATATCAAAAATTAATATTACTTCTTTAGCCATAGGTTGTTTTGATGGTATGCATTTAGGACATCTAAAACTTGTAAAATATTTAGATGAGAATGGGGCTTTGCTAGTTATTAATAAATTTAAAGGTCAATTTCTTTGTTCAAATCGTCAAAAAGAAGAAATTTCAGGAAAAAAAGTTATAGAAGTGGATTTTGAAAGTATAAAATCTTTAGATGGTAAAGATTTTTTAAGCTTTTTGAAAAAAGAATTTACCAGTTTAAAATTTATAGTCGTGGGTTATGATTTTTCTTTTGGGAAAAATAGGGCTTATAGTGCTAAAGATATTGAGTTTTTAAGTGAGATAAAAACTATAATAGTTGATGAATTTAGTATAGGTGGAATAGGTGTTCATGCAAGTTTAATTAAGGATTTTTTATCAAGAGCAAATTTGCAAAAAGCAAAAGAATTTTTAGGGAGAAATTATAGCATCAAAGGAAAGGTAATTAAAGGACAAGGCTTAGGTTCTAAAGAACTTTTTGCAACTATAAATTTAGATTGCGAAGGTTATTTTTTGCCTCAAAATGGTGTTTACGCTACTTTGTTAAAAAGTCAAAGAAAAACTTATAAAAGTGTGAGTTTTTTAGGTGTAAGATCAAGCGATGAAAATTTTGCTATAGAAAGTCATATTTTAGAAGAATTGGGTGAAAATTTCACGCAAGGAGAGTTTTTTGAACTCGAGTTTATATCTTTTCTAAGAGAGAATCAAAAATTTCAAGATCTAAAAAAACTTAAAAATCAAATTACTAAAGATATAGAACAGGCTAGAGAATTATTAAGGAAAAATGATGAAAGATGAACTTTTTAAACAAAGCCCTAAAAAACAATTTGAATTTGATAAAAGCGTGGCTAGTGTTTTTGATGATATGATCAATCGTTCTGTACCATTTTATAGAGAAAATTTAGAACTTTGTGGCAATTTATTGGCTAAAATTTTACCTACAAATGCAAGTGTTTGCGATTTGGGCTGCTCAAGTGCTAATTTTTTGATTTTTTTAGCAAATCTAAGAAAGGATTTTAAACTTTTTGGCGTGGATAATTCTACTTCCATGCTTGAAGTTGCAAAATCAAAAGCTAAAGCTTATGGGCTTGATATAAGTTTTTTTGAAGCTAATTTATGCGAATTTGATTTTTTTACTTGCGATGTTTTTGTGGCAAATTATACCATGCAGTTTATTCGTCCTCCTAAAAGACAAGAATTGCTTGATCAAATTTATAAAAATTTAAACTCTAAAGGCATTTTGATTATGAGTGAAAAAATCCTTTATGAAGATGCTTTTTTGTCTAAAAATATCATAGAACTTTATGCTGATTATAAAGAAAAACAAGGCTATTCTAAGTTTGAAATCGCAGCTAAAAGAGAAGCTTTGGAAAATGTTTTAATTCCTTATAGTCAAAAAGAAAATTTAAATATGCTAGAAAAGGCAGGTTTTAAGAAAATAGAAAGTATTTTTAAATGGGCAAATTTTGAAACTTTCATAGCTTTTAAGGATTAGAAATATTTTCATCTTCCCATTCATCTTTTGGAAAACCTATCTTATATGCATTAACACAATCTTGACTAATGATAGCTTTGTGTCTGCATTCTAAACTTCTTTTTTTTGCTTCCTCGGGGTGATTTTGATAATATTCTACACTTTTGGTTTGTTCGCATGCTGCAAAAAATATACCAATAAGGCTTAAAAAAAGAGTTATTTTCATGGTCATTTTTCCTGTGTTATATTAACATCATCGCTAAAGATAGAACTTTGATTGTTTTCTGTTGTTTTGGAAGGATAAATTTCAGAAGGTGTTTCTGCTATAGGTGGTATTATAATACTTTCATTATTTTCTGAACTTTGGTTAATATCTTTTGTGGTTTTTTCTTTTTTTAAATCATTTTGTTTTAAAGCTTCTAATATTTGATTATCAGATTTTTTTGGTGTGTTTGGACTGTATTTACCCTCTTCATTTGTTGGTTTAACACCAACTTTTAATGCATTAATACAATCTTCGCTAAGAGTTCCGCTTTCTTTACATTCTTTCGCTTTTTCTTTTGCTTCGCTAGGATGATTTTTGTAATAATTTTCTGTTTTACTATCACAAGCTGTTATATTAATAACTATTAAAATTGCAAGTAAAATACTTAGTCTTCGCATTTATCAATCTCCTAAAATTTTTAATATCTTAGCAAACTTGTATAAAGCAACGATAAATTATTTTTCTTCATTGTAAGAAAAAATAGGTAAAGACCATTGATATTTGATAGCTAAAAGCCTTGCAAAAACTCCTATAAAAAGAGTTAAAAGTGTGCAAACTAGGGCATTAAGCTCAAGCCAAATTATTAGAGAATAATAGATTGCTCCTGCAATTATGGCAATTCCTGCATAAATTTCTTTTTGAAACACCAAGGGGATTCTCATACATAAAATATCTCTTAAAATTCCACCAAAAACACCGGTAATTACAGCGGCAGCAACGGCTATGATAAAGCCATGGTTTTGATTTATAGCTATTTGAGCTCCAAGTATGCTAAAAACAACAAGTCCTATAGCATCAAGAGTTAGAAATAAAGTTTCAAGTTTGGTTACTACGCGCGGAATTTTTGTGGCTACAAGGGCGCAAAAACAGATTAAAATAATATATTCAGGATGTTTAACCCAAGTTAAAGGATAATGTCCTAAAAGTACATCTCGTATGCTTCCGCCTCCAATTGCTGTTACGAGAGCAATAAAAATAACTCCAAAAAGATCCATTTTGTGGCGTCCTGCAGCTAAAGCTCCTGTCATTCCTTCTGCGGAAATACCTATGATATAAAGAGTGGTTATCGTAAGAGCATTTATCTCCATAATTTATACCTTAAAATTTATCACAATTTATTTGATACTGTTTAATATTTTCATCATTTACTTCGTGGTTTGGTGCTTGATAGCATTCTTTAAATTTAGGAGTTTTAATAATTTTCACATAAAAACTTGGTATAGCAATACGGTTTTTAATGTATTGTGGTTCTTTATCGTAAAGTACCAAATTTAAAACTTCGATACTTTGAAATTCTAAAGCTAAATTTCTTTCTCTTTGTTCGATTTCATTCCAAATTTTATTATTTATTTGTGCATTTTGTGGGGTAATATTACTCATTAAAAATACTGAATTTTGAGCAGCTTTACTAAAGCTAAAAGAAGCATTGGGTGCAGTGTGTCCTCGTGTGTAACCACTGTTTTTATAATCACTCCAAGTAGCGCGGTATTTTTTAGGAATATTTGTATCATCTTCAAAGCGAGGGCGTTTTTTGATTTGTCTATCTTTCAAATTTGAAGCTTCTACCTTATAAGCAACAGCTTTTGTGCCTTTGAGTTTATAATCATAGCAATTTAGATAAAAAAACTTATCCAAGATTTGCGAGCAATTTATATTGTTAAAATAAGAAGAAAAATCAGCACTAGGCTTGTAAGGTTCTAAGGCAAAAATATTAAGAGATATAGCGAGTAAAAAGATGAAAATTTTCATTTAAGTTCCTTATCTTTACTTTTGCAAAGATGATTTAAAAAACATTCTTTACATAAAGGTTTTTTAGCTTTACAGGTGTAACGTCCAAAAAGAACCATGGCCTGATGAAGATAGTTAAGATTATCTTTAAATGTGCGTGTTAAATCTTCTTCTGTAGCTTCTGGAGTTTTTGCTTTGCTAAGTCCTAAGCGGTGAGAAACTCTAAAAACATGAGTATCTACAGCCATGAAATTTGCTCCGCACCATTCTATTAAAACCACATGAGCGGTTTTTTGTCCTACGCCTGCTAAGGATTTTAAATTTTGTTCATCAAGGGGAATTTCTCCGTCAAAATTTTCACAAACTGCTTTTGCCATTTTTATAAGATTTTGTGCTTTATTATTAAAAAATGAACAAGTTTGTATATAGGTTTTAAGACTTGATAAATTTGCATTTGCAAGGGATTTGATATCAGGATAAGCTTTAAAAAGATCAGGAGTGATGAGATTAACTCTTTTATCAGTGCATTGGGCTGAAAGCATTACGCAGACTAAAAGCTCATATAAATTTGAAAATTTAAGCTCTGTTACAGGCTTGTCAAAATGTTTTAAAAAAAGTTCTTTGATTTCTAAATTTCTTTTCATTTTTTAATTTTAGTTAATTAGCTTTAAACCAAGTTTAGATATAATTGATTTTATATACATTTTATTAAAAAGGAAACCTAATGAAAAAATTTTCTTTAGTCGCAGCAACTTTGATTGCAGGTGTAGTTTTAAATGTAAATGCAGCTACAGTAGCTACTGTTAATGGCAAGAGCATTAGCGATACAGAAGTAAGTGAATTTTTTGCCCCTATGCTTAGAGGACAGGATTTTAAAACTTTGCCAGATAATCAAAAAAAAGCTCTTATTCAGCAATATATTATGCAAGATTTAATTTTGCAAGATGCTAAAAAACAAAATTTAGAAAAAGACCCTTTATACACAAAAGAACTTGATCGTGCAAAAGATGCAATACTTGTTAATGTTTATCAAGAGAAAATTTTAAATACTATTAAAATTGATGCGGCTAAAGTTAAAGCTTTTTATGATCAAAATAAAGACAAATATGTAAAACCTGCAAGAGTGCAAGCAAAACATATCTTAGTAGCGACAGAAAAAGAAGCTAAGGATATTATTAACGAACTTAAAGGTTTAAAAGGTAAAGAACTAGATGCTAAATTTAGTGAACTTGCTAAAGAAAAATCAATTGATCCAGGTTCAAAAAATCAAGGTGGCGAGCTTGGTTGGTTTGATCAATCAACTATGGTAAAACCTTTTACAGATGCTGCTTTTGCACTTAAAAATGGTACTATTACTACAACTCCGGTAAAAACGAATTTTGGTTATCATGTAATCTTAAAAGAAAATTCACAGGCTAAAGGTCAAATCAAATTTGATGAAGTAAAACAAGGTATTGAAAACGGACTTAAATTTGAAGAATTTAAAAAAGTTATCAATCAAAAAGGCCAAGATCTCTTAAATAGTGCTAAAGTGGAATATAAATAATGGGTGTTTTAGACATTGTAAAAGCAGGGGTGATTAGCGGAGATGAGCTTAATAAAATTTATGACTATGCTAAAGCAGAGGGTTTTGCTATCCCTGCTGTTAATGTTGTAGGAACTGATTCTATTAATGCGGTTTTAGAAGCTGCAAAAAAAGTTAACTCTCCAGTTATTATCCAGTTTTCAAATGGTGGGGCAAAATTTTATGCAGGGAAAATTTGTCCTAATGGAGAAGTTTTGGGTGCAATTAGTGGGGCTAAACATGTACATTTACTTGCTAAAGCTTATGGTGTACCTGTGATTTTACACACTGATCATGCTGCAAGAAAACTTTTGCCTTGGATTGATGGGCTTATTGAGGCAAATGCGCAATATAAACAAACTCATGGACAAGCTTTATTTAGTTCTCATATGCTTGATCTTAGCGAAGAAAGTTTAGAAGAAAATCTTAGCACTTGTGAAGTTTATCTTCAAAAACTTGATGCTTTAGGTGTCGCGCTTGAAATAGAATTAGGTTGTACAGGTGGCGAAGAAGATGGAGTGGATAATACAGGTATTGATAATTCCAAGCTTTATACCCAACCAGAAGATGTAGCTCTTGCATATGAAAGACTTGGAAAAATTAGTGATAAATTTTCAATCGCAGCAAGCTTTGGAAATGTACATGGAGTTTACAAGCCAGGAAATGTTAGCTTACAACCTGAAATTTTAAAAAATTCGCAAAAATTTGTAAAAGATAAATTTGCTTTAAATAGCGATAAGCCTATAAATTTTGTATTTCATGGCGGTAGCGGTAGTGAGCTAAAAGATATTAAAGATGCAGTAAGCTATGGCGTAATTAAGATGAATATTGACACAGATACCCAATGGGCTTTTTGGGATGGGGTGCGTGAATATGAACTTAAAAATAGGGCTTATTTGCAAGGACAAATTGGAAATCCAGAAGGTGATGACAAGCCAAATAAAAAATACTATGATCCGCGTGTTTGGTTAAGAAGTGGTGAAGAAAGCATGATAAAACGTCTTGAAATCGCTTTTGAAGATTTAAACTGTATAAACAAAAACTAAGCATTTTAAAGGCTTAGTTTTATTTTGTTTTAAAAATTTTTATCAAATTAAGTAGCAATCTTTAAAATAAAATTTTTAATGAGGTATTGGTTTCATGGATATTAAATCAGATGAAATTTCAGAACTTGTTTTGCCTGAAGGCAAAGATGCAAGAGGTTCTTTGGTTTATTTTAAAATTATTTTTATTCCAGCTTTTCTTTATATTTTGATTTTATTGGGTTATTTTAATGTAATTGACTTTAAGGTCGAATTACATACGGTTATTATGACAGGTGTGATTTTTTTTACAGCATTGATTTTTGCTAGACATAGTGCTGAGTATGCGTATAGTATTTTTGAACAACAAAAAGATGAATTTAAACAGGCTTTAAAAAGACATATTATGAGGCATTTTCTTGCCATAGGGAAAGACATGAAATCAAATGCCAATTTTGATGACTTTGCTTATACATATATTAAGGGTGCAAGAAATGAGAATTTTGCTAGTATAGGTTCGGCAATTTTTCCAATGATGGGAATTTTAGGAACTTTTATCAGTATAGCTTTTTCAATGCCAAATTTTAGTTCTAGTGATACAGCCGCTTTAGAACAAGAAATTGCAGATTTGTTAAGTGGAGTGGGAACTGCTTTTTATGTTTCAATTTATGGAATTTTTCTTGCATTATGGTGGATGTTTTTTGAAAAATATGGTAAAAGCAAAATAGATCGTTTGCTAAATCGTCAAAAAAACTCTACAAGTGGATTTTTTTGGACAAAAGAAGAGCTTGATCAAAGATATTTAACTGAGAGTTTGCAACATTTTGAAAAAATTGGAGCAATTTTTAAACAAGTTAGTAATGATGATTTTTTTGCAGAGCTTGATCATGCTATTGATAGAAAATTTGGTATTTTCCAAGATATACTAAATGTAGAAGAAAAGGCTATTAGATTAAGTAGTGAACATATCAAACAAACCATGGGTGAGCTTAGTAAAGCACAAAGAGATCAACGCGATCTTGGAAAGCTTTATAGTGAAATGTTAAATGGTATAGGTTTGCTCAATCAAAATTTAAAAGAAATCAATACAAGAATGTCAGAACAATATAATCGCTTGCTTGATATCAGTAGTGATAAAATTCATCATCTTGATAAGACGCTAAGTGCATTCGATGAAAAAATAGAGCGTTTTGGTAAAAATTTTGAACTTTATGAAAAAGCAATGTTGGAAAGTCAAGAAAAGGTTTTTGAGGGATTTAAAGCAAGCTTGTTTGAAGGTATGCATAAATTTAAAGAAGTATATGAAGAAGAAAAAAGTATTGATGCTAAAATCAAAATGATGGATGAGCTTAAAAAAGAAATGAAAGCACTTGATGAAGAAACAAGTCAAATGATGAGCAAGCTTTCTGGGGATGAAAATCAGAATAAAGAAAATGAAACCAAACAAATAGAAGATTTTTCAGAGTCTAAGACTGAAGAAAATCAAGATGAAATTCAAGCAGAAATATCTAAGCAAGAAAGCAATGATGAGCTAAAAAATGAAGATAAAGAAAATAAATGAAAAATGAGTCAAAAGAAGATAGCAATTTTTGGATAGCTTATGCTGATTTAATGGCAGGATTGCTGTTTGTTTTTATTTTGCTAATAGGTGCTATTGTTGTAAAATATGTTTTAACTCAAAGTGATTTAAAAGAAATCAAAGATAATCTCAATAAACAAGAGGCACGCTTAGAGGAGAGTAAAGAAGAGCTTAGAAATAAAGAAGCCATAGTGTTTAAACTAAGTTCTGATTTAAACAATGCTTCTAGTGCTTTAAATCTTGCTAATTCTCAAAAAGCAGAATTAGAGGCTAATATTACAAATTACAAGCAGTTAAGCAAAGATTTAAACTCAACTTTAGATAATAAAGATAAGCAAATTTTGATTTTACTAGGTCAACTAGAGAAAAAAGATGAAGAGCTTAAAAATTTACAAGAAGATTTTCAAAAAGCTAAAGAAAAGGTGCAAAATCTTGGTTTGATTCGTGAAAATTTAAGCAAGGAATTACAAAGCAAACTTGATAATAATATCACTATAGATGAAAAGACAGGATCTATTTCTTTGCCTGCTGAAGTACTTTTTGATAAGGATTCTTATGTGTTAAAAAATGAGGCAAAGGCAAGTTTGAGAAAAATCTTAAGCGAATATTTTGATGCTATTCTTGAAGATCCAAAAATTTTTTCTAACATTGAAAATATCATTATTGAAGGACATACTGATAGTGATGGATCTTATATTTATAATTTAGATTTGTCGCAAAAAAGAGCTTATGAGGTGATGAATTTTATCTATACTTTTTATAAGAGTGATAAGCTTCAAAAGCTTTTAATGGCAAGTGGACGTTCTTTTTCAGATCCCGTGTTTGTCAACGGAGTTGAAGATAAGGATAAGAGTCGTCGCATAGAAATAAAATTTAGCATTAAAAATGATAATGCTTTAAAAGATGTAGAAAAATTCTTTGAATTTCATTAAAACAATTAGTCCTATACAAAAAATCAATTTTAACGGATTTGAATTTTATATTAAAAGAGATGATTTATTAGGAGAAATTAATGGAAATAAAGCTAGGAAACTTGCTTTTTATATCCATCAAAGATATCCTAAAAATCAATCTTTTGTAAGTTATGGAGGAAGCCAAAGTAATGCTTTGGCGGCATTAAGTATTTTTGCTAAACAAAGATCATATAAGCTTGTTTTTGCTTGTGAAAAAATTTCTACTTTTCTTAAGAATAATCCTTGTGGAAACTATGCTTTAGCTTTAGAAAATGGTGTTGATTTTGTAGAAAATATCCATTCTTTATCCTTAAAGCAATTTGCTTTGTCTTTGTGTAAAAAAGATGATATTTTTATAGAACAAGGCATAGCTAATTTAGAAGCTCAATATGGCTATATGGAACTTGCTCAAGAAATTCAAATGCAAAGTCAAAGTTTAAAGCTTGATTTTGATATTTTTTTACCTTCAGGTACAGGCACTTCGGCAGCTTTTTTAGCAAAGTATTCTAAATTTAAAGTATTTACTTGCGCTTGTGTAGGTGATATTAAATATCTTAAAAAACAAATTTTAACATTAGATCCAAGCTATGATTTTTCAAATTTAGAATTTTTAACAAGTGATAAAAAATATCACTTTGCTAAGCCGTATAAAGAATTTTATGAGCTTTATATGAATTTAAAGTTAAAGTGCAATATAGAATTTGACTTGTTGTATGATATTTTAGGATTAAGTATAGCATTAAAACAAGAGTGGAAAAAACCATTGCTTTATATACATCAAGGTGGAATTTTGGGAAATTCCACTATGTTAGAGAGATATAAATTTAAAAAATTAGTTTAAAATTCCATAGATAAAAATGATTAAAATAATCAAAGGCACTATATATTTTACATAATAAAACCAAATTCCAAACCATGAACTTTTAAGTGTATTGTTATTGCTAAGTTCTTTTAGACTTTCTTGTTTACCTAAAATCCAACCTACATAAATGCAGCAAAAAAATGCAGTTAAAATAAACAAAATATTTCCACTAATGAAATCAAAACTATCAAAAATGTTTTTTCCTTTGATGATAACAATATCACGCCAAGGCCCATAAGTTAGAATACAGGGAAGATTGCCAAGTATGAAGATAAACCCTAGAGTTAGGTTAATAGAAAGATTTTTAGAATATTTAAATTTTTCTTCTAATACGCTAATAATAACTTGATAAATTGGCAAGCTTGTGGTTAAAGCTGCAATCAAGAGTAAGACAAAAAATAAAATACACACAATGGTGCCAAAATGGATATGAGAAAATGCTATAGGTAAAGTTTCAAAAACCAAAGAAGGCCCGCTATCTGGAGCAAGTCCCGCTGAGAAAAGTGCTGGAAAAATCATAAAACCAGCCAAAACAGCTATGATAGTATTTAAAACCCCTGTATAAATAGCGGTTTTTGCCATATTTTCATTTTTATTAAGATGAGATGAAAGTGTTATCATTACCCCAAAACCTAGGGATAAAGCAAAAAAGACTTGCCCTAAAACATCGATTAAAAGTTTTGGTGATAAAATTTTACTAAAATCAGGTTCAAGATAAAATTTAACTCCAGCCATAGCTCCATCAAGGGTTAAATTGCGTCCTACAACAATAATAAGACAGATAAATAATAAAGGCATTAAAAATTTTACGGATTTTTCTATACCATCTATAATGCCTCTTTTTAAAATAATATAATTAATAATTACAAAAACAGTGGTAAAAATACCAACTCCTAAAGGATTGAAGGCTATTTTGTCGTTAAAAAACTGATGAGTAAATTCTTTGCTTACTACATTGGCAAGGCTAAAATTCCCTAGGGTTAATTCCCAAATATAAACTAAAACCCATCCTCCAAGTACCATGTAGTAAGCCATTATACCAAAGCTTCCTAAAAGTCCCATATATCCAATACTTTGCCATTTTTGTTTGAAAGCATCTACACTATTTGTCATCGCTTTTCTGCCTATGACATTTTCAACTAAAATAACAGGAATGCCTATGATAATCATGGCTATACAAAAAACTAATACATAAGCACCGCCACCATTTTCTCCTACAAGATAGGGAAAACGCCAAGTTGCTCCAAATCCTATGGTTGCTCCAGCAACTGTTAGAATATAAGTTAGTGTGCTACTCCATGTTTGTCTTTGCATGATTATCCTTTCGAAAAAGAATTATTTTACCTAAAAATAACTTTAAAAACTTATAAGCTATCCATATAGCTTATATCGTAAGTATTTTTTAAGCGTTTGTGTATCGTTTCGTGCCAATTTTGAGATATGAGAGAGTTTAATTTTTCTAATTTATCTAATAAAATCGGATTTTGTCTAAGAGCTTGATGTGGGGAGTAAAAAAGTTGATTGAGTTCAAATACACTAAGTGAAGTAGAATTTTTTTCTAAAATTTTAATATTTTCATACTTTCGTATTTGTCCAACTTGTAAAACTTTATAATACCATCCACTCAAGCCCGTTTTAAAAATTTCATGTGTAAAATTTGAATTATTGTGAATTTTAGAAATTTTTACACAAGGTTTTCTAGGTTCGCTTACTTGCAGTATTGCATTTGAAATTTGATGTATATCACCTATGCAAACATTTTGTTCACAAAGCCCATCGATGCTCAAATTTTCACCCATTGAGCCAAAATTTAGCTTTTTATTAAGAAATCTTTCCCATATAGGATAGTTTTGACAAGAGTTGGCAAAAATAGCCTTATGGTAGCCTCCATGATGAATTTTATCAGCTATTTGATCATCTAAAATACCTAGAAAATCAATTTGTGTTTCTTCTAGGTAAGTGTCTTTAATAAATGCGCTTTGGAAATTTTTATAGTTTTTAATTTTCCCTATTTGCAAACTTTGAATTTTCATGGTTCTAGTTTTTTTAATAAATCATCAGCACTGATAAAACCCGTGATTTTTAATTTTTCTTTTCCATTTTCAAAGAAAATTAAAACAGGTGGCCCAAAAACATTAAATTCTTTCATGGTTTTAATTTGTTCATTATTATTTTCACTTACATCAACTTTGATAAGTTTGTAATTTTGCATTTTTTGTATGATTCTTTCATCGCTAAAGGTTAATTCATCTAAAAGTTTGCAATTTTCACACCAAGATGCAGTAAAATCAAGCATTATGGGCTTTGTATTTGTTTGTATTTCTTGCTTTAATTGTTCAAAATTGTTGATATAATCATAGCTTAAAGCATGTTTTGAGGCAGATATAGTATTGAAATTTAAAGGATTTAAGAAATTTTTAGCCCCAAAAAGTCCTCCTAGGAAAATACTTAGAGAATAAGCTAAAATAAGAATTAAAATACTTTTTTTAATTTTAGAAATTATTGTAAAACTTTTTTCAAAAATTCCCATAAAAACACTAAAAAATACACCTAAAATTCCATAGGCAATTAAAATGTAATTTTCTTCAATAATTCTAGAAAGTATCCAAATAGCCATAGCCAACATAACAAAACCAAAGAAAATTTTTACTTTTTCCATCCAAAAACCAGGTTTAATAAAACCTAATCCTAAACCTATGAAAAGCAAAGGTATACCCATGCCAAAACTCATGATAAAAAGTGCACTACCACCTAATAAAGCATTGCCTGTATTGGCTATATAAATTAAAGCACCTGCTAAAGGAGCTGCTACGCAAGGACCTACTATTAAAGCAGATAAAAATCCCATGATGGCTATACCTACAACTCCCTTCCCTTTTTCGCTTTTTTTATGTATAAAGGTTTGAAATTTTAACGGCAATTCAAAACGAAAAGCTCCAAACATAGCAAAAGCAAAAGCTATGAAAATTAGAGCAAAAAGAATTAAAATAATAGGTTTTTGTAAAATTCCTTGAATACTTGCTCCTAGAAAACTTGCTATAACTCCAGCAATAGCATAGGCTAAGGACATGAAAAAAACATAGATAAAAGAGAGAAAAAAACTATATTTTTTTGAAAATTTAGCATTACTTTTTGCTATGATAAGAGAAGATAAAATCGGAATCATAGGTAAAATACAAGGTGTTAAGGAGAGTAAAAGTCCATAGCCAAAAAAACTTAGCAAAATCCAAAAAAAGTTATCTGTTGCTAAAAAATTTGCTATAGAACTTTCTTTAGATTCAATTTTAATTTTTTTATCTGTTTTTTGAGCTTTGTAAGGTTTTGAAATTTCAAAAGCATCTTTTTTAGAAATGAGATCAAAGTACCAAGTTTGAGGATTATAACACAAGCCTTGTTCAGAACAGCCTTGAAATTCGAGTTTGATTAAATTTGTAGTATTTTTCGCAAAGCGCTCTAGTAATAAATTTGGCAAAGCTAAATTTAATTTTTGATAATAAACAATTTCATTACCTCTTGTAGAACTTTGAGGTAGATTAATCAAAGAACTTATATCTTTTTCATTTATATATAATTTAAGTTTATTAGAATAAAGATAAATATTTTTTCCAAGTTCAATATCAATTGAGATAGAGTTATTATAAGAGTTCGATTTTACATTAAAAGCTTCGTTTAAAGACAATATAGAAGCAAAACATAAACAAAAACTTAATAAAATAATACCAAAAATACGCATAAATTTCCTAAAAACTTATTTTTTCTTTTGTTTTTAGCTTCAATTATAATTTATTATGGTAAATTTGCTTTAAATACTTTATAAAGGTTTGAAAATGCAAGAAAATAATTCTCCAAAAGCACAAGCGACTGTTAAAAAGAATGAAATTTATGTTTCTGTTAAAAGAAAGAAAAGTACAATAGAAGCATGAAAAAGATTTAAAGAATTTGCAAATTGAGCTTTTGAAATTTCAAAATCATGTTAAAGCTAAGGGTTTAAAGGTTCTTATACTTATAGAAGGACGTGATGCGGCTGGAAAAGGTGGAGCGATTAAATGTTTGATTGAGTATTTAAACCCGCGTGATTGCCGCGTTGTGGCTTTTGAAAAACCTAGTGATGTGGAGAAAACATAGTGGTATTTTCAGCGTTATATAGCACATTTTCCCTCAGCCGGTGAGATTGTGATTTTTGACAGATCTTGGTATAATCGCGCAGGAGTAGAACCGGTTATGGGTTTTTGTACACCGCAACAATATAAAGATTTTTTAAGAGAAGTGCCTTTGTTTGAAAATATGATTTCAAATAGTGATATTATTTTTTTTAAATTTTATTTTTCAGTATCAAAAGATGAGCAAAAAAAACGTTTTGAAAAACGTCGAAGTGATCCACTTAAACAATATAAATTATCTTCTGTGGATCAAAAATCGCAAGAATTATGGGATAAATATACTTTAGCTAAATATTCTATGCTTTTAGCATCTAATACTCCAACTTGTCCTTGGACTATTATTTCTTCTGATGATAAGAAAAAAGCAAGATTAAATTTATTGCGTTTTATACTTTCTAAGGTAGAATATCCAAATAAAAAAACTGGAGATTTTTCCAAAATTGATACCAAATTAGTGCGTAGTGGAGAAGAAGAAATACGAAAAATGGAGGCGAATTTGGAAAAATTTGACAGCAAAAAAGCAGACGAGAAAATAAAAGATTTAGATTAAGGAAAAGAATGCAAAAGCTGGTTGAAAATTTAGCACTAAAGTACTATGATAAAGTGGTTGATTTAAGACATCAAATTCATATGCATCCTGAGCTTGAATTTGAAGAAGAAAATACAGCTCATTTAGTGTGTAAAATTTTAGATGAGTTTGGCATTAAATATCAAAAAAATATTGCAAAAACAGGAATTTTAGCTATTATAGAAGGAAAAAAGAAGAGTCAGAAAAAACCAAAATGCGTTCTTTTAAGAGCGGATATGGATGCTTTGCCTGTGCAAGAAAAAACTAATCTAAATTATGCTTCAAAAATTGATGGTAAGATGCACGCATGTGGACATGATGGACATACAGCAGGACTTTTGGGAGCTGCTTTGATATTAAATGAGCTTAAAGATGAATTTTGTGGCACGATTAAATTTATGTTTCAGCCCGCAGAAGAGGGAAGCGGTGGAGCTAAACCTATGATAGAATCAGGTGTATTGGAAAATCCTTATGTTGATGCAGTTTTTGGTTGTCATTTATGGGGGCCTTTGCTTGAAAATACTGCTCAAATTGTAAGTGGTGAAATGATGGCTGGAACGGATATTTTTGATTTGGAATTTATTGGCAGAGGAGGGCATGGAGCTCATCCGCACACTTGTATAGATCCTATAATTATGACAACGCAATTTGTAAATAATATACAAAGTGTTATTTCTAGACGTTTAGCCCCTTATGAAGCAGGGGTGATTACCGTAGGTCAAATTTGTGCAGGAACTACTTATAATGTTATTCCTACAAATGCTTATTTAAAAGGAACTGTGCGTTTTTTAAATGATAAAACACAAGATATTTTAAAAAGTTCTTTAGAAGAAGTGGCTGCTGCTACAGCAAAATCTAATGGTGGAGATTATAAGCTTAAATATACTAAAGAATTTCCTCCATTGATTAATGATGAAAAAGCTGCTTTAATAGCAAGAAAAGCTTTTGCAAAGGTCTTAGGAGAAGAAAATATCATTGTTTCTTCTAAACCTGACATGGGGGCTGAAGATTTTGCTTTTTTAACACGAGAAAGAATGGGGGCTTATGTATTTGTTGGAATTTCAAAGGATTTAAATCATCCAGCTTTGCACCATAGTTCTACTTTTTGTTGGGATGATGAAAATTTAAAAGTTTTAATGCAGGGTGATGTGATGATGGCTTTAGAATTTTTAAATTTATAAAATAGAATTAAAAATTCACAAAAAATGAGTAAAATTTAATCTTGATTTTTCTTTAGGATTTGTTATTATGAAAAAGAAGATTGTTTTAATCATTTTAATTGCAATACTTGGAAGTGTTGGGGCTTATTTTATTTTTTTTAATAATGATGAAAAAATCAGCTATTTAACTCAAAAAATACAAAAAAAAGATATATCTCAAACCATAGAGGCAGTAGGAAAGGTATATGCCAAAGATCAAGTCGATGTGGGTGCTCAAGTTAGCGGACAAATTATAAAACTTTATGTGGATGTGGGAACTCATGTAAAGCAAGGTGATTTGATCGCTCAAATTGACAAAGATAAACAACAAAACGATTTAGATATTACAAAAGCTCAGCTTGAAAGCGCTAAGGCTAATTTAGAGAGTAAAAAAGTTGCTCTTGAGATTGCGAGTAAGCAGTATCAAAGAGAGCAAAAACTTTATGCAGCTAAAGCAAGTTCTCTTGAAAATTTAGAAACTCAAAAAAATAATTATTATACTTTAAAAGCTAATGTTGCAGAGCTTAATGCTCAAGTAGTTCAGCTTGAAATCACTCTTAAAAATGCACAAAAAGATTTAGGTTATACAACCATTACTGCTCCTATGGATGGTGTTGTGATTAATGTAGCTGTAGATGAAGGACAAACGGTTAATGCTAATCAAAACACTCCTACTATAGTCCGTATAGCTAATTTAGATGAAATGGAAGTAAGAATGGAAATAGCAGAGGCTGATGTGAGTAAGATAAAAGTAGGAACAGAGCTTGATTTTTCTTTGCTTAATGATCCTCAAAAAACTTATCATGCTAAGATTGCAAGTATAGATCCAGCTGATACTGAAGTGAGTGATTCTAGTACAAGCTCAAGCTCATCAAGTTCGAGTTCTTCAAGCTCAAGCTCATCAAATGCTATTTATTATTACGCAAAATTTTATGTAGCTAATAAAGATGATTTTTTGCGTATTGGTATGAGTATACAAAATGAAATTGTTGTAGCGAGTGCAAAGGCTGTTTTAGCAGTGCCAACTTATGCAATTAAAAGCGATCCAAAAGGCTATTATGTTGAAATTTTAGAAAATCAAAAAGCTGTTAAAAAATATGTCAAACTTGGCATTAAAGATTCTATCAATACTCAAATTTTAGAAGGCGTAAATGAAAATGAAGAATTGATAGTAAGCTCAAGTGCTGATGGCTTAGCCACTAAAATGAAGTTGAGATTTTAATGATTTTTCTTAAAAATATTTGCAAGAATATAGGCGAAAATGCCATTTTAAAAAATGTAAGTTTAAGTATAGAAAAAGGTGAATTTGTTGCTATTATAGGACAAAGTGGAAGTGGTAAAACTTCACTTTTAAATATCATAGGAACATTAGATACGCCAAGTAGCGGAACTTATGTTTTTGATGAGTATGAAGTCACTAAACTTAATAACGATGAAAAAGCAAGATTAAGGCGTGAAAAAATAGGCTTTATATTTCAAAGATATAATCTTTTAAGCTTGCTTAGCGCTAAAGAAAATGTTTCTTTACCTGCAGTTTATGCGGGAAAAAATTTACAAGAAAGAAGTCAAAATGCTAAAAAACTCTTAAATGATTTAGAATTAGTTCACAAGTTAGATTCTAAGCCAAACGAATTAAGCGGAGGGCAACAACAACGCGTTTCTATAGCAAGAGCTTTAATCAATGGCGGAGAGCTTATTTTGGCTGATGAGCCAACGGGAGCTTTGGATAGTAAAAGCGGTATTATGGTGCTTGAAATTTTACAAAAACTTAACGTGCAAGGTCATACTATAGTCTTAGTAACTCACGATCCAAAAATTGCAGCACAAGCTAAAAGGGTTATAGAGATTAAAGATGGAGAAATTTTAAGCGATACTAAAAAGGAAAAAGCTCAAGAAAAACTTATTTTAAAAACAATGCCCAAAGAGAAAAAAACACTTACTTTGGTTAAAAATCAAGCCTTTGAATGTTTTAAGATAGCTTATTCTTCCATACTTGCACACAAACTTCGTTCTATTTTAACTATGCTTGGAATCATCATAGGTATTGCTTCTGTAGTTTGTGTTGTAGCTTTAGGATTAGGCTCTCAAGCTAAAGTGCTTGAGTCTATTGCGAGACTCGGGACAAATACTATTGAAATTCGCCCTGGAAAAGGATTTGGGGATTTGCGTTCGGGTAAAACAAGGCTTAATTTTAGTGATTTAGAAACGTTAAGATCTTTAGAATATTTAGAAGCAGTTGATGCTCATTCAAATACTTCAGGAGTGGCAACTTATACCAATATTTCTTTAAGCGCAAGAGCTGAAGGAGTAGGGGTAAATAATTTTGCTATAGAAGGTTTAAGGATAGATGCGGGAAGAATTTTAAATAATGATGATGTAAAAAATAGTACCAATGTTGCTGTATTGGATTTTAATGCTAAAAAAAATCTTTTTCCTGATGAAAAAAGTGAAAATATTTTAGGTCGTGTGGTGCTTTTTAATTCTCAACCTTTTAAGATTATAGGAGTTTTGCAAAAAGATACAGACAAGCCTATAGAAGATAATGTAGTACGTCTTTATATACCCTATACAACACTGATGAATAAGCTTACAGGAGATAGAAATTTGCGTGAAATCATAGTTAAGGTTAAAGATGATGTGAGTTCAACTTTGGCTGAAAATGCTATTATAAGAATTTTAGAAATTAAACGCGGACAAAAGGATTTTTTTACTTTTAATTCTGACACTTTTAAGCAAGCTATTACAGCAAATAAACGCACTACAACCATACTTACCGCTTGTGTGGCTGTGATTGCTTTGATTGTTGGGGGTATAGGAGTGATGAATATCATGCTTGTTTCTGTAAGTGAAAGAACAAGAGAAATAGGCATACGCATGGCTATAGGGGCTAGAAGAGAAGATATTATGATGCAGTTTTTAATTGAAGCGGTTATGATTTGTACTATAGGGGCGATTTTAGGTGTAATTTTATCGATTTTTGTTATTTTTGCTTTTAATACTTTAAGTACGGATTTTCCTATGATTTTAAATGCCTATTCTGTGCTTTTGGGACTTTTAAGTTCTATGTTTATCGGTGTGGTTTTTGGTTTTTTCCCTGCAAGAAATGCAGCAAATTTAAATCCTATTAGTGCATTATCAAAGGAATAAAATGAAAATAATACTTAGCATTTTTTTAGCATTTTTCTTGAGCGCTTGTGGTGTAAAACTTAGCTTGCCTAAAGAAGTTGATTTAACTCAAGAACAAATGAAAGATTTAAATCTTACTTATGATTGGTATAGATCTTATGATAATGCAAAATTAAATGAATTTCTAAATTTTGTTTTATTGAATAATAGTGATATTAATATTGCTAGAAAAACTTTGCTTTCGGCTTTGGCTAGAGCTGATTTGATTGATTATGATTTATATCCGACTTTAAGTGGAAATTTGGGTTTTGGTGGAGATAAAGATTTAAATTCAGGCAAACAAAGTAAAAATTTCAATAATTCTTTAAATTTAAGCTATGAGCTTGATATTTATGGCAAATTAAGAGATAGTGCAAGTGCGAGTGAATTTAGCGCAAAAGCAAGTGCTTATGATCTTGAAAATTTAAAAATAAGTATGATCAATACAGCTTTAAATGATGTGTTTGAGCTGGCTTATTTTAACGATGTAGATAAATTGCTTCGAGCTTATCTTTCAAATTTAGAACAAATGAAAGAGCTTTATAATTATAAATACAAGCTTGGAAAAATAGAAGAATTAGATCTTTTAAACATAGAACAAAGCTTATTAAGAGCTAAACAAAATTTATTAAGCAATGATCAAAATCGTAATTTACTCATAAAAAATTTACAAGATTTATTGGCAAAGCAAGAAGGTTTTGCTTATATAGAGTATTTTAAAACTTTATCTTTAAATGATTTTAAAACCTTAAGTCCTGATTTTAATATACCTTTAAAAGCTTTAGCGTACCGTGCAGATGTGAGATCTAAACTCAATAGCTTAAAATCAGCCTTTAAGGATTATTCTTCCATGCAAAAATCTATTTTGCCTAGTATTTCTTTAGGTGGAGCATTAAGTGGGAGTGATAAAAAAATTGATGATAGTTTTAAATTTGAAATTTTAAGTGGTAATGTTAAGATTTCTTTACCTTTCTTAGATTATGGTAGGGTAAAGCAAAATATCAAAATTTCACAATTTGCTTATGAGCAACTTTTAATTGCTTATGAGCAAACTTTGCAAAGCGCGATGAATGAATTTGCATTGAATTATAAAGATTATCAAAGCGATACCTTGCTCTTGCAAAATTTGCAAAATATTAACATTAAACAAGGGCTTATCACTAAGGCGTATTATGAAAAATATATTTTAGGAAAAAGCGAATTAAAAGATTATTTGGATGCAAGTAATACTTTAAATTCTACCCAGCAAGAATTTTTAAGAGCTAGATTTAATCTTTTAAAAACCATTAATTCTTACTATCAAATCACAGCTTTAAGTTTTAATGATAAAAACTTAGAATTTCCTAAGTATTAAATTTAATAATCGATGATATTTTTTAAATCTTCGAGCAATTTTTTAGCCATCAGCTCATAGCCTTTTATAGTAAGATGTACATCATTGAGCGAAAGCTTTTGCTCTATCCATTTGTTTTTTCCTCCGCTATTTTGCATAAACTGATGCATATCAAAAATAAGAGTTTTTTCTTCTTTAGCAACTTCATATAATGCTTTGCGTATAGTAAAAAAATCAGGAGCAAGCTTGTAGTTTTTACCTTGTTTTTGAACTACGGTTGGTGGAGAGATTAATATGATAACAGCGTTTTTATTGTAAGTTTTTAAAATACTAATCCATTTTTTTAAATTGTTTTTAAATTTTTGTTTTTCAAACCCTTTAAAGAGTGCATCATTAGAACCATAGGCAAGAATAATTAAATCATTGTGTAAAAGTTCTAGTTCTTTTTTTACAACTTCTTGATTCCAAGAGAGCCATAAATCACTTTTGGCACCATTGATTGCAATGGTATCTAAGAAAACATTATTATTTTTATTTGTGATGAAATATCCTCCTAGTTCAGCATCCTTTTGTAAGGCTGAAATTTGCAAAGGAAGATCAAGTTCTAGTTCTTTATAAGACCATTTGTTAATTTGTGTAGTTCTTAACTCATAGCTTTGATTTTTTGCATCTTTGATGCTAAAAGCATTGGTATTTTGCTTGGCTTTAAATAAAAATCCTATTTTGAAATTTTTTTTATCTAGGGTTGTATCAAGGTTGATTTTTGCGCCTTTAGTTTTTGCTTTGGCTATTATCCCACCTAGTGGAAAATTATGTCCAGCATTAGCAGGATTTCTTGAGTTTAAAATTTCAAAGTTTTTATAAGAATAAACAAGATTAAGATTTTGTTGATATTTAGGTTGTAAAGGATAGGCAAAACCTATAGAGTTAGAACGGATTAAATATCCTCTTATGACACGCGGAAAGAAATCAGCCGCCATATGAGAATCCCCATAAATTCTAATTCCTATATTTTGATTTTTTTCTAATTTTTTTTCTAGATTTTTAAGATCTTTTTTTGATACATAACTTGTTAAAGCAGAGTGATTTTTGTTTTGATTGAGTATGGAATCTATTGTGTCATTTGTATTTAAATTTTGTGCATAAGAGCTAGTAAAAATAATAAAAAACAATAAGACAATTTTAAATTTATTTACTAGCATTTTCTTCCTTAAGTTTTATGTGTTCTAATAAAAGTTTAGACATTTCTCTTGCGCCACTTGGAGTAAAATGAACCCCATCATCTGTTCTTACTTTTATACTTCTATTGTTTTCATCTTTTATATAAGCTGAGTATTGATCATTGACGCTAAAAAATAGCTTAGTGTTGATAAAAATTTCTTTATTTTTAAGAATTTCATCGCTGTAAATTTTGTTAAGTATTTGTATTTTTTTGTTTAGTTCCTCTCTTTTTACAGGAGGGATTTCAAACCAAAAAACTTTGGCTTTATGTTTTTTAGCGATCTTAATGATTTCATCTACACGACTTGTGTAAATATCTATCCAAGAAGGGGAGCCAAAACGATGATAACTTCCTCCTTTTTTAATATCCCAAGGATCATTAGCACCAAGAAGAACAACAAGATATTTAATATTTGAGTTTTTAACAAAAGCTTCATTGGTTGCTTTTGACCAATCAAAATAGGATTTATAAGAAAGGCCTGTATTTTGTTTGCTAAGATCGGTTACCTTAAGATTTAAATTTCTTAAATCTCTATTTAAGGCTATTGCAACACCTTGCATTAAAGAATCTCCGATAAATAAAAACTCATCTCCATTTTGTAGTTCTAATTTGGTATTGTCGATAAAACTAATATTTGCATCTTGGATTAAGGTTGGATTTGTTTCTTTATGAGAAGTGTTTTCATCATTTTCTAAAGTGTTTAGAACTTTATCTATTTTACTTAAGTTTTCATCTATTGATTTATTTTCTTGATTTGTAGTTTCTTCATTAGTTTGAGGCAAGGGTTCGTTGCTTAAAATTGCACGAATTTGTTCTAATTTAATTTTGAAGCCATTGGCTTCTTTTAAAAAATCATTATGAGGATAGAATGCAAAGTGATATTTTTGTTCTATATAAGAGCTAATACTCTGATTCATAACTACAACAACCAAGCCAAGCACTATAATCAAAATAAAGAAAAATCTAACCATACTCATCTAAAAACTCGAATAAATAAAATCAGGAATTCCATCTGGCATAAAAGCAAAAACCAAAAGTAAAATAAAAGCTATGATAAAAGGTTTTAGTAAAAATGGAGTAAGATTTAAAATCTTAATGCAATATTCTTTAAAATTAATAAATAAAGGATAGATCATAAAAAGAACCCCAAAAGCAACCAACATATAAATATCATTATAGGATGGAATTTGGAAGAAATTATAATAACAAGCTTTAAAATATTCTATTGCATCTTCTAGATTTTTGTTATAATAAAAGAAAATCCAAGTAAAACATACAAATTGAAAGGTTAAAAATCTTCCTAAAGCTGGAATTTTTTGTAAACTAAATTTGCTTAAAGTTAGCAAATGTATAAAAACTATGCCAATACCATGCAATAAACCCCAAACAATAAAAGCAAGTGTATTGCCATGCCACATACCTGAAAGTATAAAAGCGATGAGTATATTAGCTACAGTGCGTGGTATTCCTTTTCTATTGCCCCCTAAAGGTATATAGATATAATCTCTTATAAAGGTTGAAAGACTGATATGCCATCTAGCCCAAAAATCTTTTAGGTTTTTTGCAAGATAAGGCATGTTAAAGTTAGGCGGAAGGGTAAAACCTAACATTAAAGCAAAAGCACAAACTAAATCAACATATCCGCTAAAATCGCAGTATATTTGAATTGCATAGGCGTAAATTGCGCTTAAAAGTTGTATGAAATTATAAGATTGTGGAAAGTCTAAAATACTTTTAGCATAAATTCCAAGGTAATTGGCTATTAAAACTTTTTTAACTATACCAAAAACAAGCAAGATGATGATTAAATTTGCATGTTTAAATTCGCGTTTTTGATAGGCCTGTTCAAAGAAAAAAGAACTTCGCATAATAGGCCCTGAAAGTAGTGTTGGAAAAAATGATAAGAAGGTTGCTAAATTTAAAAAACTTTCTAAACGGCGTTTTTGATAAACTTCCACAAGATAAGTAATAGAAGTAAAGGTATAAAAACTAATTCCTATTGGTAATACTAAATCAATATTTAAAAATTCTAAACCGAAAAAATTTAATATCTCATCAACACTTCCTTTGATGCTAGGAAAGTATTTAAAAAAACATAAATTTAAAATAATAAAAGCTATACAAGTAGCGAAAATATAACGCTTGCGACGCACAAAAATTAGCAAGGCGAAATAGTGTATAAAAAAGGTATATATAAACAAAACCAAGGCGAAATAAGGATTGATTAAAATATAAATAATATAAGAGAAAATTAAAATTAAAATATTTTGTATTTTATAATCATTTTTAAAAGTCCAATAAATAGCAAAAAAAGCTATCATTAAAATACTAAATTCTAAAGAAAAATAAGTCATACCTTCAATCCAAAGCGAGATTTGCCCATAATAGGGCAAAGATTATTTTTTTCTACTTAATGCAATATTTTTGATGTATTGATCAGCTAAATAAAGTCCATTTCCATGTTCTCCGATTAATTTAATCTTATCAACTATACCGCGGAAAAGTGCTTCTTCTTCGTGTTGTTCGCTTACATACCATTGTAAGAAATTAAAAGTAGAATAGTCTTTATGTGTTAGCATGTGTTCAACTAAAGTATTGATTGACTTTGTGATAAATTGCTCATGTTCATAGGTTTTTTCAAAAACATCAAGTAAAGATTTGAAATTTTGTTCAGGCTGTTTTACTTCTTGAAGCTCTACATGAGAATCTGTTTCATTAAGATAAGTGATAAGCTTTTTAGCATGATCGCTTTCTTCGCTTGCATGTGCAAACAAGAAGGCTCCAGCTCCATCAAGACTGTTTTCATAACACCAAGAACTCATACTAA
Source organism: Campylobacter sp. CH246 (assembly GCF_004378835.1). Taxonomy (NCBI): domain Bacteria; kingdom Pseudomonadati; phylum Campylobacterota; class Epsilonproteobacteria; order Campylobacterales; family Campylobacteraceae; genus Campylobacter; species Campylobacter sp. CH246. The sequence goes on along the minus strand of NZ_RYYA01000002.1, from coordinate 118,545 downwards.
GATATAAGTTTGCTGCATACATTTCTTTGTTTATTTGTTCATTGAGTAATTTTATAACTTCTTTAGAAAGCATTCTTATCTCCTTATTAAAATTTAAAATGTTTTGTAATGATATATTATTTTTTTAAAAACAAGCTAAATTTTTTGATAGTTACAAATTATATTTAAGAAAAATACAAAATAAAAAATGTTTCCAAAATGTTTCCAAGTTTTTTTAAACTTCCATTACTTTTTTTAAAGTTAAGGAGAAAAAATGAAAAAAATTCTATCTTTAAGTGTGGCAAGTCTTGCACTTTGTGGTGCTTTAAGTGCAGCAGATTTAAAAATCGCAGGTTCATCGACTGTGTATCCTTTTACTTCTTTTGTAGCTGAAGAATATGCTTCGATCAAAAATACAAAAACTCCTATAGTAGAGAGCTTGGGAACAGGGGGTGGATTTAAGGTATTTTGTGAAGGAACTACTGATATTTCCAATGCTTCAAGACCTATGAAATTAAGTGAATTTGAAACTTGCAAAAAAGCAGGGGTAACTGATATAGTAGGGATGATGATAGGTTATGATGGTATAGTTTTAGCTCAAAATAAAACCAATGCTCCATTAAATATCACAAAAAAAGAACTTTTCTTAGCATTAGCAAAAGAAATTCCACAAAATGGAAAACTTATACCAAATCCTTATACAAACTGGAATCAAATCAATAAAAATTTACCAAATCGTAAAATTAGTGTTTATGGTCCACCATCAAGTTCAGGAACAAGAGATACTATAGAAGAGCTTGTAATGAGTGATGTGTCTAAAAAAATTCCTGAGTATAAAGGCGAGTATAAAACCATACGCCAAGATGGTGCTTATATCCCAAGTGGTGAAAATGATAATCTAATCGTTTCAAAACTTACTATTGATAAGGATGCTTTTGGAATTTTTGGTTATAGCTTTTTAGTGAGCAATTCAGACAAAATCAATGCTGCTAATATCGATGGTGTTACGCCAAGCGAAGAAAGCATCGCAGATGAAAAATACGATCTTGCAAGAAGTTTATTTATCTATATCAATGCAAAGAAAAATCCTAAAGAAGCCTTTGAATTTGCAAAAATTTATATGAGTGATGATTTGGCAAAAAGTGGTGGAGAGCTTGAAAAAATAGGACTTGTTCCTTTAAGTGATGATAAATTAAAAGCTTCTCAAAAACATGTAGAAGATAGAAAAATTTTAAATGATGAGCTTGTAAAAGCTGGAAAAGTTTTTTAAGGAAAAACTTTGCTAAAAGAAAAAATAATCAAATTCGCACTTTTTTTATGTGCTTTTGTAAGCGTGATAGTAAGTTTTGCTATCATGCTTACAATTTTAATTGAAGCTTTAAAATTCTTTCAAAAAGAAAGCGTTGTTACCTTTTTATTCTCAAGTCAGTGGGCAGCTGATGCAGCTTTTATGAATGCAGATGGCACGAGCAAACAAGGTGTTTTTGGGGCACTATCGCTTTTTTGGGGAACTTTTTATATTTCATTGATTGCTATGCTAACGGCTTTACCTTTAGGGGTTATGTGTGCTATATATTTAGGTGTTTTTGCTGGCAAAAAATCTAAAAATTACTTAAAACCTATTTTAGAAATCATTGCAGGGATTCCTACTGTTGTTTTTGGATTTTTTGCGGCTATAGTCGTAGCGCCTTTTATAGTGTGGTTTTTTTCTTTATTTGGGATACAGGCAAGTTTTCAAAGTGCTTTAGGCGCAGGTTTTATCATGGGGATCATGATAGTACCTATAGTGGCTTCTTTATCTCAAGATTGTATTGAAGCAGTAAGCGAGAAAAGGATTAATGGCGCTTATGCTTTAGGTATGACAAAAAAAGAAGTGGTTTTTGCTGTGATTTTACCTGAGGCTATTCCTGGTATAGTTGCAGCTTGTCTTTTAGGACTTTCAAGAGCCTTAGGTGAAACCATGATAGTGGTAATGGCAGCTTCTTTGCGTCCAAATTTAACGATGAATTTTTTAGAAGATATGACAACAGTAACGGTAAAAATCGTAGAAGCTTTAAGTGGAGATCAAGCTTTTGATAGTTCTTTGGCTTTGAGTGCTTTTTCTTTAGGTTTGGTGCTTTTTGTCATCACTTTAATCATCAATATGTTTAGCGTTTATCTTATCAATCGCTTTCACAAAAGGAAAAATTTATGAAAAAACTTTTTAAAAAAAGACAAAAAGCTTCAAAGTCTTTTAAAAGACTTTGTAAAATGGGGCTTTATATTAATTTAATTTTTCTTTGTATCTTTTTAGGAAGTGTGGCTTATCTTGGATTTCCTGCTTTTAAGCAAACTTATATTTTTGTAGAGGCTAATAGAAATTCTCCTGCTTATGATCTTTTATCTCGCGCAGAACAAAGAAAAATAAGAACAGGACAAATCACTGAAAAATCTTGGCTTTTGGCAAATTCAGAAGTAGATCAATATATGAAGCAAAAATATAATCGCCTTAGTGAAAAACAAAGAACTTTAGTCGATGATCTTGTGCAAAAAGGCGAGATAGAGCTTAAATTTAATAGCAATTTCTTTTTAAATGGAGACTCAAAATCTCCTGAAAATTCAGGAATTTTATCTTCAGTTGTAGGGACTTTGCTTGTTATGCTTGTTTGTATGGTTGTGAGTGTTCCTATAGGCGTTGCAGCGGCAATTTACTTAGAAGAATTTGCACCACAAAATATCCTTACGCATTTTATAGAAGTGTGTATTAACAACCTTGCAAGTATTCCTAGTATCTTGTTTGGACTTTTAGGACTTGGAGTGTTTATCAACCTTTTTGGAATGCCTCGTTCAAGTGCTTTAGTGGGTGGGCTTACTTTGGCGATCATGAGTTTGCCTATTATCATTGTTTCAACCAAAGCGGCCTTAAAAAGTGTGGATATCAATATGAAAAATGCTGCTTATGCCTTAGGTATGACAAAGGTTCAAATGGTAAAAGGCATTATGTTGCCTTTGGCTATGCCTATGATTTTAACAGGTTCTATTTTGACTTTAGCTCAAGCTATAGGCGAGACTGCACCTTTGATGATTATCGGTATGATAGCATTTATCCCTGATGTAGCTAGTTCGATTTTTGATCCAACTAGCGTTTTACCTGCTCAAATTTACTCATGGTCGGCTATGCCAGAGCGTGCATTTTTAGAAAGAACAGCAGCGGGTATTATTGTGCTTTTAGGACTTTTAGTTGTGTTAAATCTTAGTGCAATATTATTAAGAAAATATTTTCAAGGAAAATTAAAGTGATAGCAAAAACAACAAATTTAAATTTATTTTATGGAAAAAAACAAGCTTTATTTGATATCAATATGCAAATAGAGCAAAACAAAATTACTGCACTCATCGGTGCTTCAGGATGTGGTAAATCCACTTTTTTGCGTTGTTTTAATAGAATGAATGATAAAATTGCAAAAATCGATGGTTTAGTGGAAATTGAAGGAAAAGATGTTAAAAATCAAGATGTAGTAGCCTTGCGTAAAAATGTAGGCATGGTTTTTCAACAACCCAATGTTTTTGTAAAAAGCATTTATGAAAACATCTCTTATGCACCAAAACTTCATGGTATGATTAAAAACAAAGATGAAGAAGAAGCTTTGGTGGTGGATTGTTTACAAAAAGTAGGGCTTTTTGAAGAGGTTAAAGATAAATTAAAGCAAAATGCCCTAGCTCTTTCAGGTGGACAACAACAACGCCTTTGTATCGCAAGAGCTTTAGCAATAAAACCTAAGCTCTTGCTTTTAGATGAGCCAACTTCCGCACTTGATCCTATTAGCTCAGGTGTTATAGAAGAGCTTTTAAAAGAATTAAGTCATAATCTTTCCATGATTATGGTAACGCACAACATGCAACAAGGCAAACGCGTGGCTGATTATACTGCATTTTTTCATCTAGGCGAGCTTATAGAATTTGGTGAAAGTAAAGAATTTTTTGAAAATCCAAAACAAGAAAAAACCAAGGCTTATTTAAGCGGTGCTTTTGGATAAGATTTATTTTTTGGAAATTTGATGATATAATTAATTAAAAATTTCCAAAAAAAGGTTTAATATGATTATAAACCAAATTTATTCTATAGATTCTTGTGATGATGTAGAATTAAATATCAAAAGGGGAAGTAAATTAGAATTTAGATTGACTTATGATGATAGTAAAGAAATAGAAGCTATTGTTTGTATTATTCCAGGTGGTGCTGAAGATATGAATAGTTATATTTATATTGATGATTATTTGACTAGAAATTATAAAGTTGCTGTTATTAATATTAACTATCATTGTATAGGAAATAGACCTCATTTGGGTTCTAGTTTTTATTTGGATGATATAGATAAATTCATTTTAGATACTAGTTTAAAGGCTATAAATTTAAAATGTATAAATGTTTATGGTATAAATTCTTATGAAAATCTAAATAATGCTTTTATAAGAATAGATCAAGAAATTCAAAAATTAAAATTAAATCAACAATTACATCAAAACTATAAGTTAAAAACACATGTAAGTTTTTTACCATTTAAAAATGAATATCAAATTTTGGTATAATGCAAGCTATGGATATTTTAAATGCTATTTTTTATATAAAAGAAAATTCTCCATTTAAACTAATGGGGGGGGGTATTAGAACGATTTTGTTTGGAAATTCATATGGCGGATATTTAGCAAATTTATGTGCAAAAATAGCTCCTTGGAGTATTGATTTTATATTAGATAATTCTTCTTTTGTTAATTTGTTTGGAAATATTTTTAGACTTATAGGTTTTGGAAAAGAAATCGATTTTACTAGATATCATGGAACATATGATGATACTTTATTTAAAAATATATTTTTATATTTAAGTGATAAAACTTATTGGAATAATAATAAATTTTCAAAAAATTATTTTTCAAATGCTAGAAAAATCATAAGAGAACCATTAAACAAAGAACATCTAATAATACAAAGCTTATACCCAAATCCAAAATATATTTTATATCATAGTATTTTTGATGAAAGATCTCCTTTTAAAAATAAGGAAAATTTTGTACATATTTTAAAAGAATTAAATTTTAAAGTAGAATTTTTTGCTATTTCACAAGTTGATAATAAGTTTATTAAAAATTTAAATCATGGAATGGGATTGAGCACAAAATTATTTTTTAAAAAACATTTATTGCAAATATTAAAAGAACCTTTGCAAGATAAAATTTGCAAGAAGGAAGTCTCATATAAATGTGATGAGCTAGTGTATACTTTCAAAGAAGAAAATCATCAAATTATTTTAAATATAACAAATTGAGTATATTAAATGTTTATATTTAAAAAAGTAATTTTTAAGTAGAATTGTTTTTTAAAAAAATATTTAAAAAAAGAGATAAGATAACATCATGGCAAAAAAACAACTCTCTTTAACAAGACTTAGTTTTCCTATATTTTGGGATTTGCTTTCTAAGTATTTAACTGTGATTATCAATACCGCTATGGTGTCGCATTATTCTAATTTTATTGTCGGTGCTATGGGGGCTGGAAATCAAATTTTAGATCTTTTTATCACTATTTTTTCATTTTTAAGTGTGGGTTGTAGTGTGGTGATCGCACAAGCTATTGGTGCAAAAGATCATGTTTTAGCAAGAAAAGTGATTCATCAAAGTTTGTTCTTAAATGCACTTTTAGGCTTTGTATGCGGTGTGCTTATTTTATGGCATGGGGAGTATTTGCTTTATCTTTTAAAAATTCCACAAGAATTGCTCAAAGATAGCGAAATTTACTTACATATGCTTGCAATTTGTTTGTTTTTTGATGCCATAGGTATTGTTTTAGCTGCTATTGTAAGGGTTTATAATATGGCTTATTGGGTCATGTTTATAGGTTTTTTGATGGATATAGTGGTGATTTGTGGAAATTATTATGTTTTGCATTATACAAAGTCAGAACTTTTTGGAATAGGGCTTAGTAATATTTTTGCTCGCATTGTTGCTATAGTTGCTTTGTTTGCGATACTTTTTTATAAACTTAAAATTCATCTTAAAATCAAAGAAATGATAAAACTTGAAAAAGAAGTTTTAAAAAAGGTTTTAAATATAGGAGGATTTTCAGCAGGGGAAAATCTTTTGTGGATAGTCCAATACACTATAGCTTTTGCTTTTGTAGCAAGCTTGGGTGAGGCGAGTTTGAGTGTGCAAACGATTTATTTTCAAATTTCAATGCTTATCATGCTTATAGGACAAGCTATAAGCATAGCTAATGAAATCATAGTAGGTAAATTAGTCGGTGCTAGATATGAAAATATCGCTTATAAACATGCTTGGCGTGCTTTATATTTTAGTGTAATAGCGAGTGCTTTAGTGGCGTTTTTAAACTATCTTTGTCAAGATTTTACTATGCAAATTTTAGGGCTTAAAGAAGAGCTAAAAAATTTAATGATACCTTTATTTGCTCTTTCAATCTTTCTTGAAATTTCACGAACTTTTAATATAGTTATGGTTAATTCCTTGCGCGCAAGTGGCGATGCTAAGTTTCCATTTTTTAGCGGACTTGTTTTTATGATGGGGGTATCTTTGCCTGTGGGTTATGTGCTTTGTTTTCATTTTAATCTTGGAATTTTAGGGGTTTGGATAGGATTTTGTGCAGATGAGTTTTTGCGTGGAATGGTAAATTCATACAGATGGAAAAGTAAAAAATGGCAAGGCAAAGCTCTAGTTTAAAATCATTTATTTATAAAGATGAGTGCTATTTTTATTCTAAAAAATGCATAAAAACTTTAAGATTAAGGCTAAATGAAAAGGGTGAATTTGTTCTTAGTATTCCTTATTTTTGCACCTTTAAAAGTGTTTATGAGTTTTTAGATAAATCAAGTTCTTGGATGAATGAGGCAAAAATAAGATTTGAAAAAAAAGTTTTAAAAGATGATGAGTTAATCTTTTTAGCTAAAAAATATAAAATTATTTTTGATGAAAATGCCAAAAAAATTTATTTTGATAAAGATAAAATAATTTGTCAAAATAAAGCAAAATTAGATTTATTTTTAAGACAAAATGCTAAAAAGATTTTTACTTTTTATCTTAAAAAATGGAGTAAAAAAACAGGCTTATTTTACACGCATTTAAGCATTAAAAATATGAAAACGCGTTGGGGTTCTTGCAATCACAATAAAGCTTATATTAATTTAAATTTAAAACTCATTCAAAAGAGTTTAAGAGCTATTGAATATGTGATTTTGCATGAAATTAGCCATTTAAAATTTCCCAATCATAGCAAAGAATTTTATACTTTTATAGAGCATTTTATGAGTGATTTTAGGCAAAGAGAGAAAGAATTTTTAAGTTAAAAATGTTATATTTATAGTTTATTTTTCAAAAAAGGCATAATATGACTTTGGATTTTGATTTTATTTATAATGCAGATAATGATATTTTTGAATATTTATTGCGTTTTTATGCGAAAAATTACAATTATATCCTTAGTAAAGAAGAAAATACTTATCATTTTTCTATCGATGCAGATGAAGAAAATTTAAAGACTTTTTGTGATTCTTTGAATTTCATGAGTCATAGTGTTTTTTTGAAAAAATTTGATGTAAAAGCGGGGCATGGTTTTAACCCTTGTATACCAGAAGATAAAGAATTTTCAAGATTTTCTTATATTACTCATTTAAATTCTAATGCTTATCAAGAAAAAAAACTTTTAAACAAAAACGAATGGGGCGTGTTTTGTGAGTGTGAATTTTCAAGCAATTTATCAGAATTTGAAAAAATTAATGAAGACAATTTTAATACTTTTTTAAATCTTGCCTTTGATTTGTTAAGTCAAGAAAAAAAGATTTACTTAAAAGATAAAAATGGTATTTATGAATTTTCTTTGTTTAAGAATGAATTTATAGGAGATTTTTTGCTTCCTTGTGATATTAAGGCTATAAATTCAGTTTTTGTTTGTTCAAATGAAAATTTAAAATTTCTTGCAAGTTTAGAAAAACCTTTGATGAAACTAAGGCTTAATGCCATGTTTAGAAAAAATCACAATCTTGATTTTAGTGATTTTAAAATCAGACTTGCTAGGGATTTGTTTTGTTTTGCTTTAGGTTTAAAACTTTTTGAAAATGAATATAAATTTTTGAGCGTAAAAAAGATAGAAGAATATCAAAAAGATTTTTATATCAGTGCTTTAGATGAGCAAGTGGTGGTTTTGGAAGGCTTTGAATTTATCAATGCTAAGGCAAGAGAGCTTATTTTTTCTAAAGAAGATAAAAATATGGCAAGAATTTCTTATCTTGTAAGCCGTTATAAAGAAAAGGCTTTTATTTTAGAGCTTAGTAAGGATTATGAAGATATTTTGCTTGTCAATAAAGAGCTTAATTTACTTAAACTTTCCTTGCCAAAACACAGCAAAGAACTTTATGAAGAAATTAAAAAAGATGAAATTGGTGCAAGGCTTTTAGAAAATTTTAGCAAGGAATTTCCTCTTTTAGATGAAAATTTTGAGCTTCAAAACAATTTTTATTCTTTGCTTGGGTTAGTAGGTAGAGTGCTAAATTTGGGTAAAAATTTACAAGAGAGTGTTAGCGAGCTTTTAAAAATCGCTGATGAGTCAAAAATGCCTCGTGGAGTAAAGATTGATTATCGTTTGAAAGAAGATAAAAGTTTTGATTATACAAGAACCTTAAGATCTGCTATGAGTTTTATGTTAGCAGGTGTAGATAGTGCTAATATCGCTTATGGAGCGGTTGAGAGTTTGGCTTATTTCTTACGTGATACTTATGATGAATTAAGAGAGAAAAAGCAAAGTGATTTAGCGCTTATAAGTGGATCTTTGTTTGAACATAAATCTTTGCTTAAAAATACTTTAAAACATCTTAAAAATTGTCAGTTAAGCGATGTACCACTTAGGGTATAAGATCAAAATTTCAGGCTTAGTTCAAGGGGTGGGTTTTCGCCCCTTAGTTTATGAACTAGCTTTGAAATCAAAGCTTTTTGGAGAGGTAAGAAATGATGGTTTTGGGGTAGAAATCATCCTTGCTTGCACTCAAAAAGAATGTGAAAATTTCATAGAAAATTTAAAAAATCATCTTCCACCTTTAGCAAGAATAGATCAGCTTATAATCACGCAAATTTCTATTTCAAACTATGAGAATTTTAGCATTACTCCTTCTTTAGAGAATACAAAAAGCACGCCTATGTTAAGCGATTTTGCGCTTTGTAAGGAGTGTAAAAAAGAATTTTTTGATGAAAAAAATCCACGCTTTTTATATCCTTTTATCACTTGCACACATTGTGGGCCACGCTTTAGTATTATAAAAAGTCTTCCTTATGATAGATTTAATACCTCTATGCAAGAATTATTGATGTGTGAGTTTTGTAAAAGTGAATACGAAGATCCTAAAAATAGGCGTTTTCATGCCCAGCCTATTAGTTGTCCTAAATGCAAAATCAATGTTTTTCTTAAAAATCCAAAGGGTGAAATTTTAGCTAAAGATCAAGAAGCTTTTATGCAAAGTGCGAAGTTTTTAAAGGAAGGTAAAATTTTAGCCATAAAAGGCATAGGTGGTTTTCATCTCATGTGCGATGCTTTTAATGAAGAAGCTTTAAAAACTCTAAGACTTAGAAAAAATCGCCCTAAAAAACCTTTTGCTTTGATGTGTAAAGATTTACAAAGTGCTAAAGAACTTGCCTTTATAGATGAAAAAGAAGAAGCTTTGCTTGGTGGGGTTTTAGCTCCTATTGTGATTTTAAAGGCAAAAAAAGCCTTTTCTTTAATCGCTCCTGATGTTGATAAAATCGGTATTATGTTAGCTTATACACCTTTACATCTTTTGCTTTTTGAGTATTTTAAAGGAAGCCTTGTAGCAACGAGTGCAAATTTAAGCGGAGAAAGTATTATTAAAGATGAGTTTAATTTGTGTAAAAAACTTGATAAAGTTTTTGATTTTTATTTGGATTATGATAGGGAAATTATCAATGCAAGTGATGACAGCATAGCTCAAGTGGTAAATGGTGAAACTATGTTTTTGCGTACTTCAAGGGGTTTAAATCCTTTTTATTTGGAAAGAAATTTTAATAAAAAAGGCACTTTTTTAGCTTTAGGTGCGGAACTTAAAAATGAATTTGTGATTTTTTATGAAAATAAACTTTTAATTTCTCCTTATATAGGGGATTTGAAAAGTCTTGATGCGCATGAGAGATTTTTTAAACTTTTAGAATTTTTTAAACAAAATTATGATTTGAAATTTGATGCGATTTTGTGCGATAAACACCCGCATTTTAGCTATGCAAAAGAATTTGAAGAAAGGATTAAAATTTCTCATCATTATGCGCATTTTTGTGCGGCTTATTTTGAATATGAAGAAAATTTTGCAAAAGATGAAAAGGCTTTAGCTTTTATTTGTGATGGAACAGGTTATGGCGAAGATGGTAAAATTTGGGGTGGAGAAGTTTTTGTAGGAAATTTAAAAGAATATGAAAGAATTGCACATTTTGAAAATTTCACTCTTATAAATAGTGATATTAAAAATATACAAAATTTAGCCTTAAGTCTTATTTTTCATTATGATTTAGAAGATAAGGCTAAGGATTTTTTAGCAAAAATTCCAAAAATTAAACTTAAAAATCTTAAAAAAATTTATTCTCATTCTAACTTACAAACAAGTTCTTTAGGACGCATTATCGATGCTTTTGGAAGTATTGTTTTTAACTTAGAAAAAAGTTCTTATGAAGCTCAAGTTGGCTTAATGTGTGAAGCTTTTTATGATAAAAATCTTGATTTTTCTTATAAGCTTTTTGTAGAAAAAGGGCAGGTTAATTTTAAAAATTTAATCCTAGGGGCTTTGCAAGATGAAAAAACTAAGGCGATTACAGGTATGTTTAATGCCTTGGCAAATTTTATCATAGATTTTAGCAAAGATTATGATTTAAAAGTGCTTTTAAGCGGAGGGGTTTTTCAAAACAAAACCTTGCTTGAAATTTTAAAAGCTAAAAATTTTGATTTTTTTATACCTTTAAAGTACCCTTGTAATGATAGCTCCATAGCCTTAGGACAAATGGTGCATTTTTTAAATTTAGAAAAATAAAGCAAATATTCTAAAAACTCATAATTTTTTAATGCTTTTAAGGTTAAAATGAAACAAAAAATATATAAGGAAAGAAAATGTGTAAAGATTGCGGCTGCTCTATAAATTCAAGCCATACGCATGGTCATCATCACGATCACCATCATGAAAATCCAAGCTTAAAAGAAAGTAAAACCATAGAAGTGATTTCTAAAATTTTAAGCAAAAATGATGAAGAAGCTAAGCATAATAGAGCGCATTTTAATGAAGCTAACACGCTTTGTATCAATTTAATGAGTTCTCCAGGTAGTGGAAAAACCACGCTTTTAGAAAGCACGATTAAGGCTTTGAAAAATGAACTTAAAATTGCTGTGATTGAAGGGGATTTAGAAACCAATAATGACGCTCTAAGGGTAAAAAATGCCGGAGCTTTGGCGTATCAAATCACTACAGGGCAAAGCTGTCATTTGGACGCTTTTATGGTGCATGAGGCTTTGCATCATTTAGCCATTGATGATGTGGATTTGCTTTTTATAGAAAATGTTGGAAATTTGGTTTGTCCTGCAAGTTATGATTTAGGAGAGCATTTAAATGTGGTTTTGCTTTCGGTAACTGAAGGAAGTGATAAACCGCAAAAATATCCTGTGATGTTTAAAAAGGCTGATATAGTTTTAATCACAAAGGCAGATTTGGCTCATCATTTTGATTTCGATATTAAAGAGGCGACTAGGTTGATTAAAGAATTAAATCCTAGAGCAGATATTATCACTCTTGATGCAAAAAATGGCACTAATATGGAGCTTTGGTATAAGGTGCTTAAACTTAAAAAGGAGCTTTTTTAATGTGTTTGTCTATACCTTCTGAAATTTTAGAAATCGATGAATTAAACAATGCTTTAGTACAAACTTTAGGTGTGAAAAGAAAAGTTAATTTGGATTTGATTGATGAGCCTTTAAAACAGGGCGATTATGTCTTAATCCATGTAGGCGTTGCTATGGAAAAAATCGACAAAGAAGCTGCACTAGAAAGCATTAAAACCTATCAAGAAATAGTAGAAAAAATGAATAGTGGAGAGATAAAAAGTGATGAGGGAGATTTGGGTTTAAATGAATTTCATCGATGAATTTAGAGATAAAGAAAGCATTTTAGCTTTAAAAAAACTTATAGAACAAGAACTTAAAAATCCTATCAATATCATGGAAATTTGCGGTGGGCATACGCATAGTATTATGAAATATGCCCTGCCTTCTATTTTGCCAAAGGAAATTAACTTTATCCATGGGCCAGGATGTCCTGTTTGTGTTATGCCAAGAGTTCGCATTGATACAGCTATTAAGCTAGCCTCCATGAAAGATACGATTTTTTGTACCTTAGGGGATCTTTTAAGGGTGCCTGGAAGTGAAATTTCTTTACTGGATTTAAGAGCTAAAGGGGCTGATGTTAGAGCACTTTATTCTCCGCTTGAAGTTTTGGAAATCGCTAAGCAAAATTTAAACAAAAATATCATCTTTTTTGCTATAGGTTTTGAAACCACTACGCCTATGAGTGCTTTACTTCTTCAAAAGGTTATAGAAGAAAAAATAAATAATGTCTTTTTTCATATCAATCATATCACGGTTCCAGCACCTGTGGAAGCGATCATGAATGATGAAAATGTAAAAATCAATGCTTTTTTAGGCCCTTCTCATGTGAGTGTGATAACAGGTTATGGTATTTATGAGCCTTTAGCAGCAAAGTTTAAAACCCCTATAGCGGTGAGTGGTTTTGAGCCAGTTGATATTTTAGAAAGTGTGTTAAATATCATAAAACAAAGCAATGAAGGCACTTTTAAAGTGTATAATCAATACAAAAGAGCCGTAAGCAAAGAAGGTAATGTTAAAGCACAAAATTTAGTAAAAAAATACTTTAGGGTGTGTGATTTTGAATTTCGTGGCTTAGGACTTATTAAAGATGGAGGCTTGGAGTTAAAAGAAGAATTTAGCGCTTACGATGCGAGTAAAAAATTTGATTGTACGGTGCAAAGTAAAAATGAAAGCAAAGCCTGTATTTGTGGGCAAATTTTAAGAGGTTTGGCCAAGCCTTATGATTGTAAAGTTTTTGGTAAGGCTTGTACGCCAAGAAGTCCTATAGGAAGTTGTATGGTTTCTGGCGAGGGTGCTTGTGCGGCGTATTATAAATACTCAAAGGTGAATGTATGAAAAATATTTCCTTAGCCCACGGAGGTGGCGGAGAAGAGATGAACGAGCTTTTAACTAAGCTTTTTAAGATCTTTGATAATGAAATTTTAAATGCAAATAATGATGCAGCGATTTTAGGAAATTTGGCTTTAAGCACGGATTCTTTTGTTTTAAGTCCGATTTTTTTAGATGAAGAGGTCAATATAGGCAAACTTTGTGTTTGTGGTTCTATTAACGATGTTTTGATGGTAGGTGCTAAGCCAAAATATCTAAGTTTAGGGCTTATCTTAGAAGAAGGTTTTGAGCTAGAAAAACTAGAACGCATTTTAAAAAGCATTAAAGAAGAATGTGAAAAATGCGGAGTTATGTTAGTTTGTGGCGATACTAAAGTTGTTCCTAAGGGCAAAGCAGATGAAATTTATATCAACACTACAGCCTTAGGTGAAATTATTTCTAAAAAAGAAAGTAAAAATATCAAAGCAGGGCTTAGCATACTTCTTTCAGGTGATATAGGAAGGCATGGAGCTAGTGTTTTAATCAAAAGAAATGAGTTAGAAGCTGATGTTAAAAGTGATTGTAAGGCTTTGGATAAAGAGGTTTTAGAGCTTTTAGAAAAAGATATAAAGGTTGTAGCAATGAGAGATGCTACTCGTGGGGGGCTTAGTGCGGTTTTAAATGAGTGGGCAAAGCAAAGCGGAAATGATCTTTTGATCTTTGAAGAAAAAATCATCGTTCAAGATGAGGTTTTAGGACTTTGCGAGCTTTTTGGTTATGAAGCTTATGAGCTTGCAAATGAAGGCACTTTCATACTTTGCGTGGAAAAAGAAGATGAGTTAAAAGCCTTAGAAATTCTAAAAAAATACAATGTAAATGCGAGTATTATAGGAGAAGTTTTAGAAGAGAAAAAAGCGCGTGTGATCTTACAAAACGCTTATGGGGCAAAACGCTTTTTAGAAAGTCCTAAAGGCGAACTTTTACCAAGAATTTGCTAATGCACGAATTAAGTATAGTAGAATCTTTAATCGAACTTTGTGAAGAAAATGCCTTAAACAATAAGGCTTACAATGTGCAAGAAATTTATGTAAAAATCGGGCGTTTGAGTGGTATAGAAGTGGATCTTTTTAAGCGTTGTTTTGAAACTTTTAAAGAAAACTCAAATATTTGTAAAAATGCTAAACTTTTTATAGAACTTGCTCCACTTGAAATTTTATGCTTAAAATGTGATCAAGTAAGCATTTTAGAAGAAAATGTTTTTAAGTGTCCTAAATGTCAAAGTATAGAATATAAAATCACACAAGGTGAGGACTTACACCTTATGCGACTTGTGATGGAGTGAGTTAGCTTTTTAAAATCCTTGCAAGTTTAAGCAAATTTGAAATCAAAAATTCTTTTTTTACGAGCTTAGAATTGGTTTTAAGCTCGTATTCGCTTTTAAGCAAAAGAGTGAAAATTTCTTTATATTGTTCGATTTTTAAACTAAAGGCTTGAGAGCTTAAATTTTGTCCCACTTGAGGAGGTGGAGTATAGCCTAAAAGATCTTTAAAATCAATTTTACCATTGACTTTAGCATAAAGTGCGATTTTAAACAAACGATAAAAAGAATTATACAAAGAGTTGATTAAAGCAATTTCATTAAAATTATCTAAAATTTTTTCAAGTTCGCTTTTAAAGTCTTGTTTTTTTAAAATTTTCTCAAAAAAGCTTTCAAAACTTCCTGTATTCAAACTATAGCAGTATTGTTCTATGGTTTTTTCATCTACTCTTAAACCACTAAATTTATTAAGCTCACTCGCAGCAAGATATAAATTCTCATCAAAACTTGTAAAAAGAGTAAATAAAGCATTTTGAGTGATTTCAACCCCTAGTTGTTTTGCTTTTATGCTTAAAAGTTCCACGCCTTCTTTAGCTCCGTTAGCTTTGAAAAATCTTATAAAATGAGGAGAGAAAATTTTTTCTATATCGCTTTGTTTAGAACTTTCATCATAAAGCTCTAAAAGAAAGAAATTGTTCGTATTGTTTTTGCAAAGTTCGACTAAAATTTTAAGATCTTTTGTTGGAATTTTTTTAGAAGTTTTGATTTCTAGTAATTTTTTTTCGCTAAAAAGCGATCCTGCACTTAAAAAATCACTCGCACGAGTGAAGTTGTATTCTTCAAAAAAAAGTTTTAAAGTTTCATCGGGCTTATATTTTTCTTTTATAAATTCAGCATAAAGTTCGCTTTGAAAATTATCTGCTCCATAAAGAAAGAAAAAATTAGGTATTGAATCTTTAGAAAGCAGGGTTTGGAGCTCTTTTCTATACATTTTCTTCCTTTATAAGTCTTTGGGTGATTTTAGCATAAATTTTTGCCATAACTATATCCGCTTCCATGATTTGTACTTCAACATTTTCTAGCAAATTTACACGCGTATCATAAAGGATTATATCCGCTCCTTTGATTTCATCATCTAGTTTAGCTATGCAAACTCCGTCATTTTGCACAACTAAAGCTTTAAATTTTTTGCCTATATTTTTAGCTGCCCATCTAGCAAATTTTCTATCCATAAAATCAAAAGCAACTTTATCTGCTTCTCTTTCAAGTGTGCTAAGATTCTCGCAAGTACTTTCTATGTTTAAAAGTAGATAATTAAAAAGTTTTTCATCGTTTTTTTGTTTGGCTTTTAAAAGTCTGTGTAAAATAAGATCAGAATACCTTCTTATAGGGCTTGTAAAATGTGAGTATTTATCAAAACCTAAGCCAAAATGCCCCGCATTTACGCTAGAGTATTCCGCTTTTTTTTGTGCTTTGATGATGAGTTTATCTACTTCTGCTCTTAAATTTAATTCATCAGCTAAAGCTTGTATGTCGCGTATGAGCTCAGGAAGATTGGGTTTAAAATTTACATCGATTCCGAGTTCGCGTAATTCATTTAAAAGCTTATCGATTTTTCTTGTATCAGCACTTAAGTGATTTCTAAAAACGCCTATATCTATGAGTTTTGCTGCGGCTTTATTGGCTAAAAGCATACAATCTTCGATTAAATTATGCGAAGGCGTGTCTTTTTCAAAAACTGTACTTTTTAGACTTAAATTTTCATCTAAATTCATTCTTAATTCTTCGGTGCGAAATTCAAAGGCATTTTTAAGACGCATTTTGCGTAAATTTTTTGTGATTTCAAAAAGCTCATAAAGCCATGAAAGCTCTTTTAAATCAGGTTTTTGTATCAAAATTTCATCAACTTCATCGTAATTAAAACGGCGTTTTGAGTTGATAATACCTTCAAAAAGTTCTTCTTTTATGACTTTATTTTCATGATCGAGTGTGATTTTAAAACAATACGCTAAGCGATCTAAATGAGGTTTTAAAGAACAGATATTTTCACTTAAAGGATGCGGTAACATAGGTATAGCAATGTGCGGAAAATAAATAGAAAATCCACGATTTCTTGCTTCTTTATCTATAGCACTATAAGCATAAACATATTCGCTAACATCAGCAATAGCTACATAAATTTCTCGTTTTTGGATGTCAAAATAAATCGCATCATCAAAATCTTTTGCATGTATAGGATCTATGGTGCAAAAAGGCAAGGCTCTTAAATCCATGCGATTTTCATACATACTCGCATCAACGCTATCACCGTTTGCTAGAGCTTCCTTGATACAAGCGTCGCTAAATTCGTTATTTTTATTAAAAAGAGCTAAGGAGATTTTTTCATCCACGCTTTCATCATCGATATGTCCTAAAACTTCTATGATATTATTATTTTCATTTTCTATTTTTAAAATTGTCCCTAAAGGTAGTGCTTTTAAGGATTTTTGAGAAGCTTTTAAGGCAGTGCTTAATCCTGTTTTGATATTCATTCCAAGCACGGCTTCGCCATATCTTTTGGTGATCACTAAAGAGGTTTCATTAGCTCTTTTTAGAACTAAAATCACCTTTGCACTGGGACGTTTTTTCTTTAAAGGTAGAAGTTTTACCGCGACTATATCTTTATAGTTTGCGCCTTTTAGGTTTTTGTTTTCTATCAAAAGATCTTTTTTGAAACCTTCATCAAAGCATTGTAAAAAACCTGTGCCTTTGTTTGAAATATCAAGTACTCCAAAGGCAAAACCATTGTTAAGATAGTATTTGTTTTTGTGTTCTTTGATGATATGATTGGTTAAAAGTTCTCTTAAAATTTGTTTAAATTCATTGCTTACTTCATGAGAACTAATGCCATAACTAAGACTGTTTAAAAATTCTTTCACTTTTGATACTTTATGATTTTTTATAAAATTCTTACATAAAGTTTATAAAAAAAATATGAAATTTATACTTTAATTGCTATAATAGTATCTTTAATTTTTGAATTTTTAAGGAGTGAATATGGCTATTACAGTATATTATGATAAAGATTGTGATTTAAATTTAATCAAATCAAAAAAAGTAGCAATTATAGGCTTTGGCTCTCAAGGACACGCTCATGCGATGAATTTAAGAGATAATGGCGTAAATGTAACTATCGGACTTCGTGAAGGTAGTGTAAGTGCTGTTAAAGCAAAAAATGCTGGTTTTGAAGTGGTGAGTGTGAGTGAGGCTTCTAAGATAGCGGATGTGATTATGATTTTAGCTCCTGATGAAATTCAAGCAGATATTTTTAATGTCGAAATAAAACCAAATTTAAGTGAAGGCAAGGCTATAGCTTTTGCACACGGTTTTAATATCCACTATGGTCAAATTGTTGTTCCAAAAGGTGTAGATGTTATCATGATAGCACCTAAAGCACCAGGACATACAGTAAGAAATGAATTTACTTTAGGTGGTGGAACTCCTTGCTTGATAGCTATTCATCAAGATGAAAGTAAAAATGCTAAAAATTTAGCTTTAAGTTATGCAAGCGCGATTGGGGGTGGACGTACAGGTATTATAGAAACAACCTTTAAAGCCGAAACAGAAACAGATCTTTTTGGTGAGCAAGCTGTGCTTTGTGGTGGACTTAGTGCTTTGATTCAAGCAGGTTTTGAAACTTTGGTTGAAGCAGGTTATGAACCCGAAATGGCTTATTTTGAGTGTTTGCATGAAATGAAACTCATTGTGGATTTGATTTATCAAGGTGGTATTGCAGATATGCGTTATTCTATCTCAAATACTGCAGAATACGGCGATTACATCACAGGGCCAAAGATTATCACTGAAGAGACTAAAAAAGCGATGAAAGGTGTTTTAAAAGATATACAAAATGGTGTTTTTGCAAAAGATTTTATCTTAGAACGCCGTGCAGGTTTTGCTAGAATGCATGCAGAACGCAAAAATATGAATGATTCTTTGATAGAAAAAACAGGACGCAATTTGCGTGCTATGATGCCTTGGATCAGTGCTAAAAAATTAGTAGATAAAGATAAGAACTAAACATTGTCAAAGAAAAAATTAGTTCAAATTCAGCGTTATTTAATCATAGCTATACTTTTTTTACTTTGCATAGCTTTAGCTTTGGGAATTTTAGTAAAATATCAAAATTCCCAAGATGTTTCTTCTGTTAAGCCGGATTATTTTATTGATAAGCAAGAAGATTTAATTTCATCAAATAAAGATCATTATGAAATTGGTATTTTTCAAGAGAATGAGTTTGATAATAATAAATCTGTAAGTATTTTAGAGCAAAAAATTCAAGAAATTGATGATTTAAACACAAGTTTAAATGAGCAAAATTTAAGCAATGTAGAGCAGAATTTAAGTTTAGAGCAAAATCAGAGTTTAGAACAAAATTTTATTCCAAAAGATACAAATTTAACCCAAGATCAAAATTTAACTTTTGATGAAGATATTCATTTAAATAAAATTTCTAAAAAACCAAAACTTGCTATTATTATCGATGATATGGCAAATGCAAGTCAGGTTAGAGGTTTAAAAGCTTTAAATTTAAAGTTAAATCCTTCTTTTTTTCCGCCAGATAAAAACCATAGCGAAACGCCAAAACTTGCTTTAAAATTTGATTTTTATATGGTGCATTTACCTTTAGCAGCGATTAATTACAATAAACCTGAGCTTGATACTTTAAATCCAAATGATAGCAAAGAAAGAATTTTTAAAAAAATCAAGCAAATTAAAAAAGATTTTAAGGATTTAAGATACATCAATAATCACACGGGAAGTTTATTTACAAGCAATGAAGAAGCTATGAGAAAGCTTTATGAGGTTTTAAAAAATCAAAATATATTTTTTGTAGATTCTAAAACTATAGGAAATTCTAAAGCAAATAAAATAGCCAAAGAGTTAAATGTTCCTTATATACAAAGAGATGTGTTTTTGGATAATGAAGATGATGTTAATTATGTTAAAAAACAACTTGAAAGTGCGGTAAAACTTGCACAAAAAAAAGGTTTTGTTATAGCCATAGGACATCCTAGGAAAAATACTTTTAAAGCTTTAGAGCAAAGTAAGGATTTGTTAAAAGGCGTTGATCTTGTGTATTTGAGTGAAATTTATGGCAAGTGAAATTTTGCCTGATGAATTTTTAGAACTTTTTAAAGATTTAAAAAAGCCTCCTAAAAAATTACACTATAAAGGAAATTTATCTTTATTAAAACAAGATAAAATCGCTATTATAGGTTCAAGGCGTATGAGTATTTATACGAAAAATTGTGTTTTTTCTTTAGCGAGTATGCTTAAAAATGCTCATCTTTGTGTGGTAAGTGGCGGTGCTTTGGGTGTGGAT
Source organism: Campylobacter sp. CH246 (assembly GCF_004378835.1). NCBI lineage: Bacteria > Pseudomonadati > Campylobacterota > Epsilonproteobacteria > Campylobacterales > Campylobacteraceae > Campylobacter > Campylobacter sp. CH246. The sequence continues at coordinate 98,670 of NZ_RYYA01000002.1, read as the reverse complement.
ATCACCGCAAGTATGGCGGCTATGCCAAATACTATAGGTATTTTTGCCAATGGTTTAGATCAAATTTATCCAAGAACTAATGAAAAAATCATTAAGCAAATTTATGAAAATGCTTTAGCTTTAAGCGAATACGAAGATGATTATTTGCCAAAAAATTATGACTTTTTACTAAGAAATCGTTTGGTTATTGCTTTAAGTAAGGCTGTTGTGGTTGCGCAAGCAGATATAAAAAGTGGTTCCATGCAAAGTGCAAAACTTGCTTTAGAACTCAATAAGCCTTTATATGTTTTACCGCAAAGACTAGGAGAAAGCACAGGGACTAATTTACTTTTAAAGGAAAATAAAGCAAAGTTAATTTGTGATTTTAAAGAATTTGTAAGTGAGTTTGCAAGTATAGATATGAATCAAGATGAGTTTTTAGAGTTTTGTAAAAAAGGTGTGAGTGTTGATGAGGCTTTAAAAATTTATGGACAAAAAGTTTATGAATATGAACTTGAGGGAAAAATTTCCATAGAAGGGCTTTTTATAAGGGTTTTAGTATGAGAGCTTTGGCTTTAGATGTAGGTTTAAAACGCATAGGTGTAGCGCTTTGCATAGATAAAAAGATCGCTTTGCCTTTAGATGCAGTTTTAAGAAAAAATCGCAATCAAGCTGCCAATGAAATCAAAAATTTACTTAAAATACATGAAATTTCTTTACTCATTGTAGGCATTCCTAAGGGTGGATCAAGAGAAGAAGAAATGACAAGACGCATTAAGCATTTTGTTTCTTTGCTTGAATTTGATAAAGAAATTTGTTTTGTAGATGAAAGCGGAACAAGTAAAGAAGCTTTAGGATACGGCGTAGCCAATACACGCAAAAAAGATGGTAAATTAGATTCTTTAGCTGCTTTTATCATGATAAAGGATTATTTTGCTCTCTAGAATAGAAAAACTTTATACTAAAGATGAAATGCAAAATATTTTATCTTCTTTTGCTCAAGAAAAAAATGTTTGTGTATTTGCAAATACTTTAAAAACTAGCATTGAAGAATTAGAAAAAGAATTTTTAAAACAAAATTTAAAATTTAAAAAGATCAATGTTTATTGTTATTTGTTTGATGCCAAAGATAAGGCTATCTTAAGTTCTATGAAAGCTTTTAATGAGGCGCACTTTTATATACAAAATTATTCTTCTTATTTGTGTGCTTTAAATTTAGAGGTCAAAGCAGGGCAAAGTGTTCTTGATATGTGTGCAGCTCCGGGTGGCAAAAGTATCAATCTTGCAAATTTTATGCAAAATACAGGTTATTTAGCTTGCAATGAGATGAGTAGGGATAGATTTTTTATTTTGCAAAAAAATCTTAAAAATTACGGCGTGAATGCTAAAGTTTTTATGAAAGATGGTAAAAATATAGGCAATTTATGTCCTTTAAAATTTGATAAAATCTTACTTGATGCACCTTGTTCGACTTTTGCTAAAATAGGTTTTGATTTGGAAAAAAGTTATAAAGAAATCAAAAATATTGCAAAAACTCAAAAAAAACTTCTACATTCTGCTTTAAAGGCATTAAAAATAGGTGGAGAGCTTGTATATAGTACTTGCACCTTTACCAAAGAAGAAAATGAAGAAGTGATAGAGAATGCTTTAAAAAGTGAGTTTAAATTAGAGCTTTTAGATATTGATTTGGAAAATGTTGAGGCTAAAGCAGGGCAAAGTGAAGAATTTGCTGAAATTTCAAAATGCAGACGGATTTTACCAAGCTTAGACTATGATGGATTTTTCATAGCTAAACTTAGGAAATTATGTTAATTAATAAAATTATTCACATTTAAATACAAATTCATAAAAAAACTTAAAAAACAATAAATAATTTTTTCTTTATTTTAAAGCTTAAAGTTCTATTTTTAAGTACTTTGAAAAGAAAATCACAGCGTGAAAAGGCTGTGAATAAAGTTGAATTTTTTTTAACCTTAAAAAGATGAAATTAGTCTGATTGTATTTTTTGCAGTTTTGGAGCTATTACAGCTTGACAATATCCTTGATCGGGATTATTTATAAAATAATGTTGATGATAGTTTTCAGCTTTATAGTAAGTTTGCAATCTTGAAATTTTAGTAACTATTTTTTTACTAAATATTTTTTGCTGTTCTTCAATGAAATTTTGAGCTAAAATTTTATCTTCTTCATTTTCGTAAAATATTATTGAGCGATATTGTATGCCAATATCTTCACCTTGTTTATCTATACTTGTTGGATCATGAATTTTAAAAAAGAGTATTAGGATTTCAAGAAGAGAGATTTGTTTTTCATCGTAATTTATTTTGACAACTTCTATGTTACCATCACCATTACACACGCTTTCATAGCTAGGATTTGTTTTTCCTCCGCTATATCCAACTTCAGTATTGATTACACCTTTTAGACGTTCAAATACGGCTTCAATACACCAAAAACAACCACCACCTAAAATGATATTTTTCATTGCGAGTTTTCCTTAAGCTTAGCCCTTTGAAAGGGCTAAGATTATTTATAGTTTTTGATTGCTTTTTCTAAAATTTCAATTGCGGCTTTTTCATCTTTGAAGTCTTGCACTTTAACCCATTTATTTGGTTCTAAAATTTTATAAGTTTCAAAGAAGTTTTTGATTTTATTCAAAGTTGCCTGTGGTAAGTCTGTATAAGTTTTTATATTATCATATCTCGCATCTATTTTTGAATTTGGAACTGCAAGAAGTTTTTCGTCCATTCCACTTTCATCTTCCATGATTAAAACACCGATTAAGCGGCAAGGAATCACAGCTCCAGCTTGGATAGGATATTCATTAAGCACTAAAATATCCACAGGATCACCATCATCGGCCAAAGTATTAGCAATAAAACCATAGTTTGCTGGGTAAAACATCGCGCTAGCCATAACGCGATCTACCATGATAGCACCGCTATCTTTATCGATTTCGTATTTTATGTTTGAGCCATATGGAATTTCAATTACGGCATTGATTTTATTTGGAATATCTCCGATTTTGATTTTGCTTAAATCCATTTTTTCTCCTTATATACTTTGAATTTTTTTAATCAGTTCTTTCATGTCTGCAACGATAGGTTCGATAGTGCGCTCTCCATCGATAATAAAATGAAGTTTTTTCTTTTGATAAAAATCTAAAATTTCATTTAAAGGTTCTGTATAAACTTTCATTCTATTGTAAAACACTTCCTCATTATCATCTGCACCACGATTTCTGCCTAAAACTCTTTCTTTAGCAACTTCTTCGCTTACTCTTACTTCTATGACGCCTTTAAGACAAATTTCATTTTGCTCACTTAAAACCTTATCAAATTCCATCATTTGCTCTATGCTTCTTGGATAGCCATCGATGATGATAGTTTTAGTTGGAGCAGCTTTTAGAGCACAAACTATAGTATTTATAACAACATCTAAAGGAACAAGATTGCCTTTGGAGATAAAACTATCTATAGTTTTTCCAAGCTCGCTCCCACTTGCTACTTCAGCTCTTAAAAGATCTCCTGTTGAATAGTGTGTAATATTTGTCGCATCTGCTTGTGCGATTAAACTAGCATCAGTAGTTTTTCCACTACCTGGTGCACCTATGATTAAAAACAATTCTTTCATTTTATATTCTCCCTTAATTTGATTCCTAATTCTCTCATTGCTTCATTGCTAGCAGGCGATGGTGCATCTGTCATTAAGCATTGCGCTCTTTGGGTTTTTGGAAAGGCTATAACCTCTCTTATGTTGTTTGCTCCTGTAACTAGCATGATGAGTCTATCAAGTCCTATAGCGATACCTCCATGTGGTGGAGCACCAAAACTTAAAGCATCAAGCAAGAAGCCAAATTTTTCTTTTTGTTGTTCTTCATCGATATTTAAAAGTTTAAATACTTTTTGTTGAATATCATTTTTATGGATTCTTATACTACCTCCACCTAGCTCAACGCCATTTAACACTACATCATAAGCAATAGATGAAATTTCTTCTAAATCAGTCTCATCGATATTTTTTGGCATGGTAAAAGGATGGTGCATCGCAGAATAACTTCCGTCATCATTTTGCTCAAACATAGGAAAATCAACAACCCATAAGAATTCTAAGGCATTTGGATCTATAAGATTTAACTCGTTGGCTAAGAAAATTCTAAATCTTCCCATATAATCAAGCACTGTTTTTTTAGCTCCTGCACCGAAAAATACCACATCTCCTACTTCAAGTTCACAGCGTTTGCTTAGCTCATTTAAATCTTCTTCGCTAAAGAATTTACAAAGTGGACCTTTAAGCCCATCTTCTTTAACTTGTATAAAAGCTAAGCCTTGAGCACCAAATTTACGCACAAATTCTTCAAATCTTTGCATTTGTCTTTTTGAAAAAATAGTATCGCCTTTTGGAACGCGTATGGCTTTGATGCGATTTTTCTTTGTATCTTTGGCAATATTTGCAAAAATTTCATTATTTGACTTAGCAAAAATATCAATCACATCAATAAATTTAAGATCAAATCTTAAATCTGGCTTATCAGAGCCATAATTTTCCATAGCGTCTTTGTATTGCATTTGTCTAAAAGGGGTTTGAATTTCTTTGCCGCAAGCTTTGAAAATATCTTTTAAAAAAGTTTCAGCTACATTGATTACATCTTTTTGTTCGCAAAAACTCATTTCAACATCAATTTGTGTGAATTCAGGTTGGCGATCAGCTCTTAAATCTTCATCTCTAAAACATTTTGCGATTTGAAAATAACGATCAAAACCGCTACACATTAAAAGTTGTTTGAAAAGCTGAGGGCTTTGTGGAAGAGCATAAAATTCACCCTGATGCACACGAGAAGGCACGAGATAATCTCTTGCACCTTCGGGAGTAGCTTTGGTAAGAATAGGGGTTTCAACTTCTAAAAATCCCATATTTGCCAAAGAATTTCTAGCTGCTATACAAGCTTTAGAACGCAAGGCAAAATTTTCATAAAGTTTAGGATTTCTTAAATCTAAAAAGCGATATTTTAAGCGTAATTCTTCATTTACACTTTCATCAGCGATAGCAAAAGGAGGTACGGCACTTTCATTTTCTATGGTAAGTTTAGAAACAACTACTTCGATTTCTCCTGTTTTTAATTTAGGATTTACAAGTCCTTCGCCACGCGGACGAATAGCACCTTCTGCAATAAGTACAAATTCATTTCTTGCATTGGAAGCGATTTCATGAGCTTCTTTGCTATCATTTGGATCGCAAACAAGTTGGATAATACCGCTTCTATCTCTTAAATCTATAAAAATAACTCCACCATGATCGCGGTAGCTATTTACCCAACCGCAAAGTTTAACGCTTTGACCAACATGGGAAATTCCCAAGTCTGTATTATAATGACTTCGCAAATTTATTCCTTGAAAAAGATTTTTTAAGATAATGAGCAAAATTATAGTATTTTTATTCTTTTGCTTTGCTAAGATTTGATATAATTTTTTATGCAAAATAAAATAGATTATAAAAATATTAAAAAAATTGGACTTGTTACGCGACCCAATGTGAGTTTAGATAAGGAAATTTTAAAACTTCAATCGATTTTATCTATATATAAAGTTGAACTTGTATTGCTTAAAGAAAGTTCTGAAATTTTAGATTTGCCAAAGTATGGATTGGATGATTTGTTTAAAATATCTGATTTTGTTATTTCTTTAGGTGGAGATGGAACTTTGATTTCTTTATGCCGTAAAGCTTGTGAATATGATAAAGCAGTTTTAGGAATTCATGCTGGACATTTAGGTTTTTTAACAGATTTTAAAGTTGATGAAGCTGAAAATTTTTTTCAAGCTTTTTTTCAAGGAGAATTTAGAATAGAAAAGCCTTATTTGTTAAGTGTTTTTTTAGAAGATAAGCAAGGAAAAATTTTAGAAAAATTAGCTTTTAACGATGTGGTCATCAGTAAAAACAATCAAGCTTCTATGGCTCATATAGAAGTTTTTAGAAAAGAAAAGAAATTTAATGAATATTTTGGAGATGGGCTTATTGTTGCAACTCCTGCGGGTTCAACAGCTTATAATTTAAGTGCAAATGGGCCCATAGTTTATACTTTAGCTCAAGCTTTTATCTTAACTCCTGTTTGTTCTCATTCTTTAACACAACGCCCTATTGTTTTGCCAAAAGGTTTTGAAATAGAGATTATGGCAAAGGATTGCATACTTTGTATTGATGGGCAAGAAAATTATAAAATGAATGATTTTAAAAGTATAAAAGTGGGTTTAAGTGATAAAAATGTGGCTTTAATTCACCCAAAAAATAGGGATTATTTTCAAATTTTAAAAGAAAAATTACACTGGGGAAATTGATGATAAATAGAATTTTTATGAAAGAAAATCTTGGTTTTAAAAAGGCTGAGCTTGAAATTTCTAAAGGGCTTACCGTTTTTACAGGCCTAAGTGGAGCTGGAAAATCAGTTTTGTTTAAAGGAATTTTATCCGCATTTTCTTTGAGTGAAAGTGAGGCTAAAATTGTCGAAATAGAACTAGATGATAAGTTAGATTTAGAAAGTTTTGGCATAGAAAGCGAAGAGGAGAATGTTTTTAAGCTTTTAAAAGAAAAAAACACAAAATATTTTATTAACAATCAAAGCATAGCGAAAAAAAGTTTGCAAAATTTAAGTAAAACTTTTATTAAGTATTTAAGCGCAAAGGAAAATAACGAATTTGGAAATGAAAAATTTTTAAATCTCTTAGATGCCTTAGAAATGCAAGAAAATACAAATTTTATTTCCTTTTTAGAAGATTTTAAAAAAGATTTTAATGCTTATAGTCAAATTTCTAATGAGCTTAATGCAATTTTAGAAGAAGAAAAAAAAGTAGAAGAATTAAAAGAATTAGCTAGAGTGCAAATTGAAAAAATTTCAAGCATTAATCCTAAAATAGGTGAGTATGAAGAGCTTTTAATACTTAAAAAAAAGCTTTCTAAAAAAGATAAATTAGAAGAAGCTTGGAGTAAGGCAGAGCGTATTTTTGAGCTTGAAAAAGTTGTTATTGAAGCTTTAAATTTAAGCGAAGTTGATGCAAGTTTTTTTAGTGAATGTTTAAATGAATTACGCGTGATTTGTGAAAATCAAAAAATGGAAGATTTGGATTTTGATGTGGAGACGCTTTTAGATCGCATTGAAAATTTATCCTATCTCATCAAGCGTTATGAAAGCATAGAAAATGCTTTAGAAGTTTTAAAGCAAAAGAAACATGAACTAGAACATTATGAAAATTTAAGTTTTGAAAAAAAAGAACTTGAAAAAAAATTTCAAGAATTAAAACAAAAATTAGAAGAAAAAGCACAAATTTTAACTCAAACAAGAAAGAAAAACCTTAAAAAATTAGAAAAATGTTTAAATAATTATCTTAAAGATCTTTATATGAAAGACGCAAGTTTGACACTTAAAGAAAATGAAAAAATTTCAATTTTAGGCAAAGATGAGATAAGGCTAGATATTAATTTAGCTCATTTAAAAAATTTAAGTTCGGGTGAATTAAATCGCTTAAGACTTGCTTTTATAGCCACAGAATGTAAAATTTTAAATGCAGGCAAAGGGATATTATTTTTAGATGAAATCGATGCAAATTTAAGCGGAAAAGAGGCTATGAGTATAGCCAAGGTTTTAGAGGAGCTTTCTAAGTTTTATCAAATTTTTGCTATTTCTCATTTGCCTCAACTTTCCTCTAAGGCGCATAATCATTTTTTAGTTGAAAAAAATGGCGAAGAAAGCAAGGTAAAAAAGCTTGATCAAGAAGAAAGAATTAAAGAGCTTGCTAGGATGGTAAGTGGAGAGCTTGTTAGTGATGAAGCGATCGAATTTGCTAAGACCTTGTTTAAGGATTAAGCGGATTTTTTATTTTACTATGTTAGAATATATAACTATAAAATTTCCTTTCTTTGAAACAAATATATTAAAAATTTTAGATATAAAGGTATTTTACACACTATGAATAAGAAAATTTTAATTATTGATGACAATAAAATGCTCGGCAAACTTTTAGCTAAAAAAATTCAAATGACTTTAGATTATGAGGTAGATATTGCTTTTGGTTTTGCCGAAGCTAAGGAATTAATGAATAATGATTATTTTTTAGCTTTTGTGGATTTATGTTTGCCAGATGCCCCAAATGGTGAAGTTGTGGATTATGTTATAGAAAAGAAAATTCCTGCTATTGTTCTTACGGCTAGTGGTGATAAGGCTACTAAAGAAAAATTTATGGATAAAGATATATTAGATTATATTTTTAAAGAAAGTGAAACTTGCATTGATGAGATTATTAGTTCTATTGTAAAACTTAATCAATATGCAAAAACTAAAGTGATTTTAGCTATGAGCAAGCTACCTGAACGTAATGAAATTAAAAAAATACTTACTCAAAGACAATTTAATGTTTTAGCTGCAGCTCATGGTGAAGAAGCAATGAGTTATTTAAATGATAATAATGATGTTAAGCTTATTATAGCAGATGTCAATATGCCAGTAATTAGTGGTTTTGAGCTTTTGACTCAAGTAAGAGAACGTTTTAGTGATGATGAATTAGGTGTGATTCTTTTGGGGGATCATAATGATTCATTTGAAGCGAATTCTTTTAAAAATGGAGTTAATGAGTATTTGTTTAAGCCTTTAAGCAAAGAAAGTTTTAATTGTCGCTTAGATCGTTGTTTATCTTACATGGATGATAAAAAATTTTTAAGCACTTATAATGTTTTAGATCCTGTATCTGGGGTTAAAAATTATAATGCTTTAATCGATGGAATAGATGATTATTTTAACGAAATAGCAACAAAAGACGAGGAATTTGCTTTTGCTTTCTTAGATATAGATAATCTTCAAATGATTAACGATGAATACGGCCGTGAAGTTGGTGATGAAGTAATTAAAATCTGCGCCAATGAAATAGTTAATGAAACTAAAGGAAGAGATCTTGTAGGTAGATATAGTGCAGAAAAAATTTGTATTTTACTTAAAAATATATCCCAAGAAAGAGCGATTAAAATCTTTTCTCGTATACGAGTAAATATAAAAAAAGCTGGTGTTTTAGTTAATTTAGATGAAGTCTTTTTTACAGCTTCTATAGGCGTGGTTTTTGGAAAAAGTGGAGATAAGATTAATTCTTTGGTTGATAAAGCAAGTAAAATATTGTCTCAAGCAAAAGATAATGGCAAGGATAGAGTTGAAGTATGTTCTTAAATCTTGATTTTCAAGATGGTTTAAGGATTGTTGATACGCATTGCCATCTAGACAGTGAAGCATTTAAAGATGATTTAGATGAAACTTTAAATCGTGCTTTTAAAAATGGTATAGAGAAAATCATCATACCTGGTGCTGATATAAAAGACTTGCCTTATGCAGCTACAATTGCTCATAAATATAAAAATATTTTTTTTGCAGCAGGGGTGCATCCTTATGAAATTGATAATTATGATGAGAAAATTTTAAGGCAGTATTTATGCGATGAAAAGTGTGTAGCTGTAGGTGAATGTGGGCTTGATTATTTCCGTTTTAAAAGTGATCTTGCTGAAGAAATTCAAAAAGAAAAAGAAAATCAAAAAAAGATTTTTATTGCACAGCTTGAGCTTGCTATTGAATTTAAAAAACCTGTTATCATTCACTCAAGAGAAGCAAATCATGATACTTATGAGATTTTACATGGGTATTCTAAGGATCTTGTAGGAGGAGTTTTACACTGCTTTAATGCAAGCGAACATTTGCTAACTCTTTTTGAAGAGGGATTTTATTTTGGTATTGGGGGAGTTTTAACTTTTAAAAATGCTAAGAAATTAGTTGAGATTTTGCCTAAAATTCCAAAAGATAAACTACTACTTGAAACTGATGCTCCATATCTTACTCCAGAGCCTTATCGTGGTAAAAGAAATGAACCTTTGTTAACTCAATTTGTAGCAAACAAAATGTGTGAAGTATTGAATTTATCAAGAAAAGAACTTCTAGAAATTTGTTTTAACAATTCTGAAAAATTATTTTTTAAAGGTTATTAATGAAAAAAAATTTATTGTGTTTTTTAATATGTTTTAATTTTCTTTTTGCACAAATTAATACTCCTGAATTTTATGAAAGACAAATGAATGTTTTAAGAAATTTAGATATTAATCCAAGTTTTATTAGTGATTTGATTTTTGTGCAAACTCAACAAGATATAAAATCAAAACATGCTCAAACTTTAATAGATAGTATGCAAAATTTTTCAAAAGTTACTCCTATGATAAGAAAAATTTTAGCCCAGCAGGAAGTTCCTGATGAGATTTTGTATCTAGCTATGGTTGAATCAGGCTTGAAAACTCATAGCGTTTCTAATGCCAAGGCTGTAGGGGTTTGGCAATTTATGCAACCAACAGCTAGAAATTTGGGTTTAAGAATCGATGCTTATGTTGATGAAAGGCGTGATCCGGTCAAGTCAACTTATGCCGCTACAAATTATTTAAAAGAGTTAAAAGAAGAATTTGGCAAATGGTATTTGGCACTTTTAGCTTATAATTGCGGAAATGGCAAGCTAAGACAAGCTATCAAGCAAGCAGGAAGTGATGATTTAAGTGTTTTATTGAACCCTGATAAGAAATATCTTTCTTTAGAAACTAGAAATTTTATAAGAAAGATTTTAACGCTTGCTTTTTTAGCTAATGATAGGGATTTTTTACTAGATAAAGATGCGTCTTTAATGAATTATGCTTTAAGCAATGAATTTGCAAAAGTTGATGTGCCTTCTTCTGCATCTTTAAAAGAAATAGCTAAAAATTTAAATATGGATCTTGCAACTTTTAAGAAATATAATCCACAATTTAAACATAATTTTACGCCTCCTGGTAAAGGGTATTATATGTATATACCACTTAATAAAGTAGCATTTTTTGATAAAAATTTTAAAGCAGAAAAACTTGCAAAGGTTGATACAACTATACCTATGACAAGAACTTATACCGTTAAGTCTGGTGACTCTTTATATAAAATAGCAAAAAATTATAATATAAGTGTTGATGAAATTCGAGAATTTAATAAAATAGCAAAAAATCATCTTAGCATTAATCAAAAATTAATTATACCAATCAAGGAGAATAAAAATGCAAATAAAAACAATTACACTAAAGTTGTCAGCCGTTAGTCTAGGGGCTTTATTTTTTAGTGGTTGTTTAGGCACTAGTTTTTTTTCTAGCTTGGATAATGCTCAAGTGTATTATCCTTCAAATGATTTTAAAAGCAGTCCTAGTTCTTCAGGGACTAAAGGAACGATGAAGCCTTATACTATCAACGGTAAAACTTATTATCCTACTGTTGTAGCAGTAGGCGAAACTGCTGATGGTATTGCGAGTTGGTATGGGCCAGGCTTTCACGGCAAGAAAACCTCTAATGGCGAAACCTATAATCAAAATGCTTTAACCGCGGCTCATAAAACTTTACCTATGAATACCATCTTAAAAGTAACCAATCTAAATAACAATCGTCAAGTTACCGTTCGTGTGAATGATAGAGGTCCTTTTGTAAATAATCGTATTATAGATTTATCAAAAGGAGCTGCTAGTCAAATTGATATGATTGCTTCAGGAACAGCTCCAGTAAGGCTTGAGGTTATAGGGTTTGGATCAAGTAATTCGGGTAATAATATTGTACATTCTAATGTAAACTATGGAAATAGTGGAGAGATTGCAAATAATGGACAAATTTATGAAGGTGGAAATTTCATGGTTCAAATTGGAGCCTTTAAAAACCCAGCTGGAGCACAAACGATAGCAGCAAGATATAAAACTTATAGAACTTATAGCTCTACTATACGCACAAGCTCAGTGGATGGGTTAAATCGCGTTTTCTTAACAGGCTTTAGAAGTGAAGATGAAGCAAGGGATTTTGCTGCAAATGGTGCATTTGCAGGTGCATTTGTTGTAAGAGAGTAAAAATTATGACAGAATTGATTTTTTTGGATGTAGATGGCTGTTTAACTGATGGAAAAATTATTTATACTTCTAATGGAGAATTTATTAAAGAATTTGATGTAAAAGATGGAGCGGCTATCGAGGCTTGGCTAAAGCTTGGTAAAAAAATTGCTATTATTACAGGTAGAAATTGTCCTTGTGTTGAAAAAAGAGCTAAAGATTTAAAAATAGAAATTTTATATCAAGGTATTAAGGATAAGTTAGCTTGCGCAAAAGAAATTTTACAAAAACTTAATTTAGATTTTTCTCAGTGTGCGGCTATTGGGGATTATTTTAACGATAAGGCTTTGCTTGAAAGTGTAGGACTTAGTTTTAAGCCAAAAGATGGTCATAAAGATTTAAATGTAGACATAATGCTTAGCAAAAAAGGTGGTAAGGCTGCTGTAGCACAGATGATAGAAATTTTAGTAGAAAAAAATCATCTAGAAGAAGAATGGAATAAGCTTTGGCTATAAAAATTTTTGGAATTTTAATTGCTCTTTTTACAATTACTTTTACGATTTTAAGTTTGCAAGATCCGTATTCTTTAAATTTGCAAACTAATGCTTTAAATTTTAAAAATATTGAGGCTAAAAATTTGAAAGCTTATGAGAGTAATGCTAGTACAATTAAGGCATATTATAAGGCAAATTCTTGGGTGAGATATGCAGATAGAGATGAATTTAATGATTTTATTACTTTAAATTTAGATTTTAATCTTAGTGCGAATCGTTTAGAGTTTTTCAATAAAGATATGAGCAAGGTTTTGTTTGAAGGAAATGTTACTTATATAGGTTCTAATAATGTCAAAATTATTTCTCAAGAGGTAGAATACCAACCTAGGGATAAAATTTTACACACAAATACTAATTTTAAAGCTCTGATCAATGGAAGTATTATTAACGGAAATACTTTAAACTATGATGTAAAAAACAAAATTTTAAATATCCAAGGAGTAAATGCGTGGTTGCAAGACAAATAATTTTATTGTTGGCTTGTGTAAGTGTAACTTGGGCAACTCAAATTGAAGTAAAAGCTTTAAATTTTTACTCAGATGAAAATAAGGGTGAAAGTATTCTTAGTGGAAATGTAGAAGTAATTAGAGGTGATGATATTTTAAATTCTGAAAAATTGATTATTTATACGGATAAAAATCGCAAACCTATTCGTTATGAAGCAATGCAAAATGCTAGGTTTAAGATTGTTTTAAAAGGTAAAACTTATAAAGGTAGTGGAGATAAATTTATTTATAATGTTATTAAAGATACTTACGAGATTAATGGTCATGCTTATATAAATGAGCTTGGAAGCAATCAAAAACTTTTTGGTGATAAAATAATAGTCGATAGAAAAGCTAATATTTATCGAGTAGAGAGCAAGGATCAAAAACCTGCTCGTTTTGTATTTGATCTTAAAGACAAATGATAATTAGTGCTAAATTTATCACTTCTTTAGTGAAATTTGATGAGAATTTGAGCTCAAATTTTAGTGAAGTAGCATTTTTGGGGCGTTCCAATGTCGGAAAAAGTTCTTTAATCAATTCTTTGTGTAAACAAAAAAATTTAGCCAAAAGTTCGGCAACTCCTGGAAAAACTCAGCTTATAAATTTTTTCGAAGTAGCTTGCAAAAGAAATGAAGAAAAATTTAATATCAATTTTATCGATTTGCCAGGGTTTGGTTATGCAAAGGTTTCTAAAAATTTAAAAGAAATATGGAATCAAAACTTAGATGAATTTTTAAAATTAAGAACCTCGATAAAGTTATTTATACATTTAATCGACTCAAGACATACTCATTTAGAGATCGATGTAAATTTAAATGACTATTTGAAAAGATTTTTACGACCTGATCAAAAAATTTTAAAAGTTTTTACCAAATGCGATAAATTAAATCAAAGTGAAAAAGCTAAGTTAAAAAATGAATTTAAAGACTCTATTTTAGTTTCAAATTTGAATAAATTTGGCCTTGATTCTTTAGAAGATATTATTATCAATCAAACTTTAGGTCTTGATAAATGAGAAGAAATTTAAGTGCTTATAAAGCAAAATTTAATGGAGCTTATGTCTTTTTAGGATTTTTTTTTCTAATTTATCAGATTCTTGGTTCGACTTTTGTATATACCCCGTTACTTTATGGGATTTTTTTCTGTTATATGTTTTGCTTATTAGAAGAGAGAGAGAGAACTTTTTCAAAGCTTGATTTTAGATGGTATTTTTCTTTATTTTTTTTATTTTTTACTGATATAACTTATAATTTTTTTATTTTTTCATCTTGGTTGGCATTTTTTATTTTTTATTATCTTTGTGCAGATTGGATTAAGACAAATTTAAAAATTGGTAAATTTATCCCTGTTGTTTTTGTGCTTTGTGCTTACGGCATTATTTTGTTTTTGGATATGATATTGTCTTATATTGGAGATGAAAAAATTAAAATTTTAGGATGGGCGTATATTGTTTCAGTTTTTATAGAATGTTGTTTAGCTTATGTGTTTTTTAAAGGTAAAATTTAAATGAGAATGCGTTTAGTTGTTGGATTTATACTATTGTTTTTTATATTTTTATTAAGTCGTGTGTATTATTTGAGTATAAAATCAAATGTATATTATGAAGAGCTTGCTAAACAAAATGCCATAAAAACTGAATTTTTACCACCTGTTAGGGGTCAAATTACAGATAGAAATGGAACTTTATTGGCTATTAATGATTTGGGTTTTAGTATTTCTATTAAACCTTATTTAAGTATTAAAAAGTCAAATAAAGGAATTTTAGATAAAGAATTATCTGAACTTACAAATTTATTTCCCGATTTAAATGCTAGTAAATTAGCAGAAATTTATAAGAGAAATGATTCTTACTATAATCAAGATTTTATTAAAGTTGTAGATTTTATACCCTACGATGAGATTATTCCGCATTATTCAGAGTTAAATCTTAATAAAACAATAAAAATAGATCCTGTTGTAAAAAGAAAATATCCTTTTGGAAAATTGGCTTCGCATATTATTGGGTATGTAGGTAAGGCAAATTTGCAAGATGTTCAAGAAAATGAAATAGCAAAACTTTCTAACTATACGGGAAAAAGCGGTATAGAACGCTATTATAATGATATTTTACAAGGAGAAAAAGGAACTAGGGTTTATAAGGTTAATGCCTTAAATCAAGAAGTAGAACAGCTTTCTTACACTCCTGCTATGTCTAATGATATAGAACTTACGATAGATATAGAGCTTCAGTCTTATTTAACTTCATTGTTTGAAGGGAATGCTGGAGCTGCTATAATTATGAATGTAAATGATGGATCTATTTTAGCTGCAGGGAGTTTCCCTGAATATGATCTTAATCCTTTTGTAACAGGGATTTCTTTTAAGGATTGGGATGAGCTTTCAAATAGTCTTGATCATCCTTTTACAAATAAACTTATAAATGGATATTATCCTCCAGGTTCTGTTGTAAAAATGGGAGTAGGGCTTTCTTTTTTAAATTCTAAAAATATTAGCCCGTCGACTCATTATGTTTGCAATGGAAGCATTGAGCTTGGAGGCAGGTTTTTTAGATGTTGGAATCGATCAGGCCATGGACCTGTGGATTTAAAACATGCGATAAAATATAGTTGTGATGTTTATTTTTATAATGGCAGTTTGCAAGTTGGAATCGATCAAATAAGTGAAACTTTATCTCGCATTGGCTTTGGAGTGAAAACAGGGGTAGATTTACCTAGTGAATTTGTAGGGACTTTACCAAGCAAAGAATGGAAGATGCAAAGATATAGACAATCTTGGTTTCAAGGTGATACTTTAAATACAGCTATAGGTCAAGGTAATTTTCTTGCAACACCTATGCAAATTGCTAGATATACAGCTCAAATTGCAAAAGGTGGAGAGGTTATACCTCATTTTTTAAAAAGCATAGAAAATAATAATACAACTATAGAAAATCAAATGGATGAAAATAAAAAAGAAATTTTTACTTTATTTGAAAAGAGTCAATTGCCTTATATAAGAGATGCAATGTATGCCGTTGCCAATGAGCAAGGAGGAACCTCTTATCGTTATTTGCATAATCTTGATGTGAAAGTTGCAGCAAAAACAGGAACCGCTCAGGTTGTGGGATTTTCACAGACGGATAAAAATAGGGTCGATGAAAAACAATTTGAGTATTATACTAGATCTCATGCGTGGCTTACTTCTTATGCTCCTTATTCTAAGCCAAAATATGTAGTTACCGTTCTTTTGGAGCATGGTGGGAGAAATATTACTTCAGGGGCAACTGTAGCTAAAATTTATCAAAAAATGATTGAACTTGGATATTTTAAATAATTTTTAGTTGTAAATTGAGTTTTGCAAAAAAAACTTTTTTAGCATTTGGTTTAAAAACCTTGTATTAAATAAATTATAAGTTTAATACAAGGAAAATTTATCTATATTAACAAAAATATCTTAAAAGATGGCTTTTGTTCTTTTTTCAAGCCAAACTAGAGCTTTTGGAAAATCACCTAGCTTAGGAGAAAGTTTTTCAAATACTTCTTTGTGGTAATTGTTTAACCACTCTTTTTCTTTTTCATCTAACATTTTTGTATCAATACAAGATATTTCAAAAGGACAAAGAGTAACAGGTTTAAAGTATAAAAACTCTCCAAAATCTTTATTTTTGGGATTTTCTACTTTGGTATGAATAACTAAATTTTCAAGTCTTATACCCCATTTGCCTACTTTATAAATGCCTGGCTCTATGGAGGTTAGCATACCTTCTTTGGCTTTTGTTTTTTCAAGCACAGGAGATAGATAAGATAAAACTTGTGGACCTTCATGGACATTTAAAAAATATCCCACGCCATGTCCTGTGCCGTGTATATAGTCAATTTGTTCTTTCCATAAAGGTACGCGTGTGATTGCATCAAGTAAGGGCATAGCTATATCTTTTGGAAAAATTGCACTAGAAATGGCAATGTGTGCTTTTAAAACCAAGGTATAGTCATGAATTTGTTCTGCATTAGCCTTTCCTATTGGTACAACGCGTGTAATATCTGTTGTGCCGTTTTTATATTGTCCACCAGAATCAATAAGTAAAAGCCCATCTTTTTTAAGATAAGCAAAACTCTCTTTTGTGGCTTTATAATGTGGATATGCTGCGTTTTCGTTAAAGCCTGCTATAGTGGCAAAACTATCACTTATGTAGTACTTGCTTTGTGCTCTAAATTCGCTCGCTTTAGTATCTATGTCCAATTCGCTTATTAATTCTTTATTTTCTATCGCTTCTTCAAGCCAAGCAAAAAATTTACATAAAGCCACTCCATCTTCTATCATAGCATCTTGTATATGCGCTATTTCTTTTGTATTTTTAGCTGCTTTTAAATGAGTGCTTGGATTAATTTCTTGAATGATTTTTACGCTTTTGTCTAAAGAATTCATGAGTAAAGCGGTCATTTTTGAAGGTTCAATAAGCAAATTTGTATTTGCAAGTTTTTCAAGCTCCATGATGATTTCATCATAATTTTTAAGCCAAAACCCATCTAAATTTAATTTTTTTTCAAGTTCTGAATTTACTTTTTTCTGATCAACAAAAAGCAAAACTTTGTCTTCCAAGATTAGCAAATGACTTAAAAATACAGGATTGTAATTTACATCATTCCCCCTTAAATTTGTAAGCCAAGCTATATCATCAAGGCTGGAGATTAAATGAGAAGTAGCATTTAAATTTTTCATTTTTTGACGCACTAATGCTAATTTTTCTTTTCTTGAGTAAGAGCAGTATTCTAGTTCGTGTTCATAAATTTTTTCTTGTGGTAAAGTGGGACGATCTTTCCAAAGTGGACTTATCAAATCTATATGTTTTAAATTTGCCTTGCAATTAATCTGTAAATCTTTTTGCAAAGATAAAGGTAAAAGTGCAAAATCGATGCCTAAAATCTGATCTTCGCTTAAATTTTTTTCCAACCATTTGGTAAAAGTATTTTTAGCATCTTGCTTTTGTAAAAGTATGCCACTACCTTCTAATTCCTTTTGTGCTTGAAGCCAATATCTTCCATCTACCCACAAAAAGCCCTTTTCTTGTGTGATAAGAACTGTTCCAACAGAACCCTTAAAGCCACTGATAAAGACTCTGTTTTTGTAATATTCTGGTAAATATTCGCTCAAATGCGGATCCGCGCTTAAGATGAGATAGGCGTCAATATTATTTTCTTTCATTAATCTTCTAAGTTCTAATACTCTTTGTTTGTAAATACTCATATTTTCTCCTTAATATTAATTTTTTAGTATTTTATTGATAGGTTTTTTGAGTATAAGTAAAATTATAACAGCACCAAGTAATATCCACATACATTGGTAAAATAAATTTGGCAAATAAGCTATATTTTCTTCACTTGCTTTATCACCTATGAATCCAGCTAAAGCATTGCCTAATGCACTTGCTACAAACCAAAGTCCCATGACTTGATTTTTGATTAAATCAGGGGCGACCTTAGTCATTATAGAGAGTCCAATAGGAGACACGCATAGTTCCCCAAGTGTTAAAAAGAATATACTTATGATAATCCAAGCCATGGATATTGGTAAACCATTGTTATTTATTAGATTTTGTAAAGCAAAGGTTATCATCATAAAACCAATACCGGCAAATAATATTCCTAAAATAAATTTTCTAATGGAAGAAAAATATATATTTTTTTCTCTAAAAATATCCAAATATAACTTGCTATAGGAGCAAGTATGATGATAAAAATTGGATTAAAAGATTGAAACTAGTTTGTTGGAATTTTCCAATCAAAAATATTTCTATTTGTAAAATCTTGCGCAAAAAGATTATAAGCGGTAGGGTTTTTGTTTAAAAGTACTCCAAAAAAGTGGCTGCAAAGAATAAAACAATTAAAATTATTAATTGTTGTTTCTCTCTTTTATTTAAGGCTTTAAAAACAAAAAGATATATGAAATAAATTACCAAACATAGTAAAATTACAATTAGAAGTTTTTTTGATAGTATTATATGGGATTAATATTTACAAGATTAATAAACATTAGAAAAAATCCAATAATACTTAACAAGTTTATACTTAGTATAAGAGTTAAATTTTTACTTTTTTAAATGGTTGTTCCCAGTTTTGCTTTAAGGTACAATTTTTATGAAATTCTTCAAGCTCAAGGGCAACTTTAAAATATAAAATAAGCAAAGAGATTAGCATGCCTAAATCTCCTAGCCAAATCCTAAATGATAAATTCCATTTTGCTTGAACAAAACCACATATAAAGAGGAGTAATAAATGTTCCAGTGTTAATTCCTATATAAAAAATCGTATAGCCAGTATTGCATCTTGTATTATTTTGTTTATATAACATTCCAACTGTTACAGAAGCGCTAGTTTTAAAAAATCCAGTACCAATAACGATAAAAGCAAGCCCTAGAAAATATAGATGTGCTTAAAATAGATAAGGCTATGCTAATATGTCCTAAAGCTATAATAAAAGAACCTGGAAATAAAGCCTTTTTTGCCCTGAATAATTATCAGTAATCCAGCCTCCAGGAAGCGTGCTGTTAAATACAAGCTCCTGCAAAAATACCATAAAAGCAAATCTTTCTCAAAGTTCTACCATTGATAAAGAGAATAAGGGCTTGCGATGACCTAGGAAATTTGTATCGAGTTTTTGTATTTTTTGTTTAGTCACTTCCCAATACCTTTCTTTTTTTATGCTTAAAATATTTTAACTAATAGTAATAAAAAAATAATTAAATTATAATATTTTAATATTATTATAAATTAACAAATTTGAACATTAAATCAAGCTTTAATTTTAAACCCTGTGTGTTGTATAGTTTTATTTTATCAATTTTTAAAGCTATAGGAAGATTTTCTAAATTTTGTATAAAATTGAGTAAGTCTTTAAAGTTGCCATTTAAACTTAGAAAAACATAATTATAGTGGATAAAATTTTTGTTTTCTTGGGAAAATTTTATTTCATTAATGGTTAAATTTTTGGATAAATTATTGATTTTTTTATTGAAAAAATCTTTATCATAAAAAAATAAATGCAATTTTTCTTTATAGTATTTTAATTTTTCTTCCTCTGTTTTTATCTGTTTTGTTAGCTTTGTCTCTATTTCTTTAAGATGTGAATTTTCTATTTTTGCTTCATTTAACGTAAGGTAATTATGTTCTACTAATGTTTTTTGAAAAATATCTTCCAAAAAGTGATCGTGAATTTTAAAAGCTAAAAACAAAGCACAAAGGCAGATAAAAGAAATAAAAAGAAATTTTTCCCTAGGATTTAAATTTTGCAAAAATACTTCTATTTTATTCATGTATGACTTCTAATATGATATTAAATGTTTCTTCATTTTTATCAAGAATTTTAAAAGCAGAATTTAGATTTTTTAATGCTCTTTTAAAGTGGTTTTCATCGATAAAAGAAAGAATGATTTTTGTTTGTTCAAATTCAAGATTTGTGATTTTGAGTTCATTGGAGTTAAGCCATGATATGATTTGATTTAGAATGATTGCCTTATTTTTGTCTAAATTGATTTCTTTTGTTATAGTGGATAAAATATGAAATTGTTGTTGTGTAGATGATATTTTATTAGAAAGAGTAAAGTTTAAATCTTGTATGTTTGTTAATAATTTTTGCTTATCTTGTTTTAGTTTAGAAATTTCTTCTTGTATGATAAAATTTTTATTTTGAATTTCCTTATTTTGTTTGTATTCTATAAAATCTTTAAATAATAAAATCATCATACTAAGGCTAAAGCTAAAAATAAATATTAATATAATTTTAAAAGAAATAGATATTTTTATTTTATTATGCTTGATAAAATTACAATTTTGATTTAGATGTTTTATACTATATGAACTTAATTTCAATAAACTATTTTTATTAAGAATATCATTTAGATTTAAACATTTTATTTGAGATGAGAAGTAATGTTTGATTGTATCTAAATCCTGATAAAGCAGCAATTTGCTTTCATAGTGTTTTATAAGTTCTATAAATCGATTTTGTTTAAAAAATAAATCCATATTGCTTGGGTTGAAATTTTCGATTTTTTTAAGATTGGTAAATTTTCCCTCTTGGTAAAAATATAAATATATAGTTTGATCATATAAATTTAAAACACAATAATTACTTTCCTCAATAAATCTTTCATCAAACAAAGCTTGAAAAATTAAAGGTTCAGGAAAGCAAAAACGATTTTTTTTCAATTTGTAAACAGGTGCTAAAAAACAATGATAAATTTCATTATGTTTAAAAAAAGCTATTTGATAGTCAAAGGGTTTGCTTAGCTTAAAATCTGTGGTTAAATTGTTAAAAAGTTCGTCTTCTTTGGATATTCCTGTTCTTTGAGCATAAAGCAAATCTGTAGATTTTATAAAATTTATTTTATTTAATGAATTAATTTTCATCATTTAAAAGTTTTTTTAAAAATTCTTCATCTTTTTGCCAGTTTTTTTTCACTGTTACGAAAAGCTTTAAAAGTACTTTTTTTTGTGCAAGTTTTGAAATTTTAAAGCGTGCATCTTTGCCTATTCTTTTTAAAGTTGCCCCTTCTTTTCCTATAAGCATACCCTTGTGAGAGTTTGTATCTGTGATGATATTGGCTTCTAGGATTAAAAGATTAGGCGTGTCTTTGGTGCGATTGATAAGCACTTCGCTACTATAAGGAAGCTCATCGCTTAAATTTTCATAAATACTTTCAAGTATGAAATCTCTATAAAGTTCTTTTTCGCTACTCGCACTTAAAAATTCAGGATCATAAAAATACTCATGTTCATCAAGGTATTTTACTATCTCATCTAATAAACCTTTTTTATAGCTTTTTTTCTTGGAGGAATAAGGAATGATAGCCTTAAAATATTCGCTAAATTTTGCATATTCGCTAAGTTTTTTTAAGAGCGTAGCATTGTCGGTTAAATCTACTTTATTTAAAGCGATGATATGTGGTACTTGTGGGTTTAGACTAAGAAAATTTTCATAGTCTTTTGTGCTATCAAAAACACTTGCTACAAATAAAATCATATCACAATCCCCCATGGATTTAATAGCACTTTGGACAAGCAGTTGATTAAGCGTAGCACCGCTTTCGTGAAGTCCTGGGGTATCGATAAAAATGATTTGATTTTTTTCATGCATCACTATGGCTTTGATTTTACGCCTTGTGGCATTTTGTTTGTGAGAAACTAGGGCGATTTTTTCTTCTAATAAGGAATTGATTAAAGTACTTTTTCCTGCATTAGTACGCCCTATGATGCTAACAAAGCCACTTTTCACAAAATATACCTTGCAAGATCTTTATTTTCTATGATATCTCCGAGTTTTTCTTCTACCATTTTTTTATCTACTACGAATTTTTTACCCGCATACTCATCAGCTTCAAAGCTTAAATCTTCAAGTAATTTTTCTATCACAGTATGTAAGCGTCTAGCACCTATATCTTGCATTTCTTCATTGGCTCTTGAAGCTATTTTTGCTATTTCTTTGATTGCCTCATCATCAAATTCAAGTTCTAAATTTTCAGTTTTTAAAAGCTGAGAGTATTGTTTTAAAAGTGAATTTTTAGGGCGTGTTAAAATTTCATAAAGAGCTTTATCATCAAGACTATCTAATTCCACTCTTAAAGGAAAGCGTCCTTGTAGTTCAGGGATAAGATCGCTTGGTTTGCTAAGATGAAAAGCCCCTGCAGCGATAAAAAGAATATGATCGGTTTTTAAAGTACCTATTTTTGTTTGTACATTTGATCCCTCGACTATAGGAAGTAAGTCTCTTTGTACCCCTTCTTTACTTGGATCTTGGCGGTTTGAATTTCCGCTTGAAACAGCGATTTTATCGATTTCATCAATAAAAATAATCCCTTCATTTTCCGCCCTTTTTAAGGCTTCGCTTTTGATGCTTTCTTGATCTAGGATTTTTTCTCCTGCCTCATTTTTTAAAGCATTTTTAGCGTCTTTGATTTTCATTTCTTTTTTGACTTTTTTACTGCCAACGCCTATAACCTTAACTATATCTTGCATTGCACCCATTTCAGGAGGTAGGTTGGGATTGGTATCAAACATATTTTGTGAAATTTCTATCTCTATAGTGCTTTCATCAAGATCGCCATTTCTTAGTTTAGTTCTCATTTTTTCAAGACTGTTTTTATATTCTTCTTGTTTTTCATCGCTGATACCCTTTGGTAAAGGTGGTAAAAGTTTTTCTAAAATTTTATTTTCTATAAATTCATCGATTTTATCTTTGTTTTTTTCTCTTTGCTCATTTTTTACCAAATTTAAAGCCGCATTGGCAAGATCTCTTACCATGCTTTCTACATCACGACCTACAAAACCTACTTCAGTATATTTACTTGCTTCGATTTTGATGAAAGGAAAGCCCATCATTTTAGCTAAACGCCTAGCGATTTCTGTTTTTCCAACACCTGTAGAACCTATCATCAAGATATTTTTTGGCACTATATCATCTTGCAACTCAGGGCTAAGTTGCATTCTGCGGTAGCGATTTCTTAAAGCTATGGCTATGATTTTTTTAGCTTTTTTTTGTCCTATAATATAATCATCTAAAAATTTAACAATTTCTTTTGGAGTTAGATTCATTTCTCATCCTCGATTACATAAGTTTTGATATTGGTATTAGTATAAATGCAAATTTCACCTGCGATTTGAAGGCTTGATTTTACAAGTTCTTCTTCATCTAAATTGGCATGTTTTGCTAAGGCTCTAGCAGCTGAAAGCGCATAGTTTCCACCACTTCCTATAGCTGCGATTTGTCCATCTTCAGGTTCAACCACATCGCCTGTACCAGAAAGTAGAAAAATGTGATTTCTATCAAGTACGAGCATCATGGCTTCAAGTTTTCTTAGGTATTTGTCTTTTCTCCATTCTTTAGAAAAGTCAATCGCTGCTTTTAAAAGATCGCCTTTAGAACTTTGAAGGAGATTTTCAAACATATCAAAAAGATTAAAAGCATCAGCTGTTGATCCTGCAAAACCTGCTAAAACTTTGCCATTGTTGAGTTTTCTAATCTTTACAGCATTGCCTTTTAGCACCGTATTTCCAAAGCTTACTTGTCCATCTCCGCCAATTACAGATTTATTTTTACCTTTGTAAGCTAAAATCGTTGTTGCGTGAAACATTATTCTGCCTTTATATTTATGTTAAATTTAGCATGGATTGCGTGTCCAAGTTTTACGCTTACTTCGTGTATTCCTAAGCTTTTTAAGGTGTCGCATTCTAAACTTTTTTTATCGATTTCTATATGGCTTTGTTCTTTTAGGGCGTGAGCGATTTCATCTTTGGTTACGCCACCAAACAAACTTCCATTTGCACCTACGGGTTTTGAAATTTCAAGAGTGATTTTGCTAAGTTCTTCTTTGAGTTTTTCTAAATTTGCGATTTCAAAGCGTAAATTTTCAGCCTCTTTTTTCTTATCGCTTTCGTATTTTCTTAAAACTTCATTAGTAGCTGCTTTAGCAAAGCCTTTAGCGATTAAGAAATTTTGTCCGTAGCCGTCTTTTACTTCTTTTATTTCTCCTGCTTTTCCAAGTGCTTTTACATCTTTGATTAATAATACTTTCATTTTATTCCTTTATTAAAATTTTCTTCCATTTTTTCCTGCGATGATAAAACGCAAAGCATTAAGCTTGATAAAGCCTGCTGCATCTTTTTGATTATACACTTCATCTTCTTCAAAAGTACAATAAGCTGCGTTAAACAAGCTATCGTTCGCACTTTCGCGTCCTATAACCATCACATTGCCTTTATAAAGCTCGAGTTTTACTCTGCCATTGGCGTGAATTTGAGACTCATCGATTAAGGCTTGAAGCATCATTCTTTCAGGCGAGAACCAATAGCCATTGTAAATTAAACTTGCGTATTTTGGCATGAGTTCATCTTTTAAGTGTGCTGCTTCTCTATCAAGCGTGATGCTTTCAAGCGCTCTGTGTGCTTTTAAAAGTATAGTACCGCCTGGAGTTTCGTAACAACCACGGCTTTTCATACCTACATAGCGATTTTCTACTATATCAAGGCGTCCTACACCGTGTTTGCAGCCTAGTTCATTAAGTTTGGTTAAAAGTCCTGCAGGACTTAGTTTTTCTCCATTTATCGCTACTAAATCTCCTTTTTGGAAATCAAGTTCTATAATTTCACTTTCATTTGGAGCATCTTTTGGGCTTTTACTCCATCTCCACATATCTTCTTCAGGTGCGTGTGCAGGATCTTCTAAGACAAGTCCTTCGTAAGAAATATGAAGTAAATTTGCGTCCATAGAATAAGGAGATTTTCCTTTTTTCTTAGAAATATCAATACCGTGTTTTTGTGCATAAGCAAGGAGCTTTTCGCGACTGTTTAAATCCCACTCACGCCATGGAGCGATGATTTTTAAATCGGGATTAAAAGCAAGATAGCCAAGTTCAAAACGCACTTGATCATTTCCTTTACCTGTGGCACCATGACTTACTGCATCAGCACCTGTTTGCAGGGCGATTTGTGCTTGAGTTTTTGCTATAAGTGGTCTTGCTATACTTGTTCCTAAAAGATATTCTCCTTCATAAATCGCATTGGCTCTAAACATAGGAAATACATAATCTTTAACAAATTCATCTCTTAAATCTTTAATGAAAATATTTTCTTCTTTTATGCCTAAAGAAAGGGCTTTTTTTCTTGCAGGTTCGAGTTCTTCACCTTGACCAATATCTGCTGTAAAAGTTACAACTTCACAATTATACTCATCTTGAAGCCATTTTAAAATAATGCTCGTATCAAGCCCCCCAGAATACGCTAAAACTACTTTTTTTACTTCATTTTTCATAAGATATCCTTTGTTAAAATAGATTTGAAAATTGTAAAATTGTATCCAAATTTCATTAAAGAAAAGTTTTTACTTGCTATTTTCTTAAAAAATAAAGCAAAGGCGTAAGCAAATTTTGTTCCAAAAATTGATTTTTTTTGCTAAAATTGCTTTTATGAGAGTAGATAAATTTTTAAATGTAGTTAATATCACGAAAAGAAGAGCTATTTCTGAAGATATGTGTAAAAGTGGTGTAGTGGGGATTAATGGTGTTATTGTTAAAGCGAGTAAAGAGGTTAAGGTGGGTGATATTATCACTTTACATTTTACTGAATACACTCAAAAATATAAAGTGCTAGCTCT
The DNA here is from genome assembly GCF_004378835.1 of Campylobacter sp. CH246. Taxonomy (NCBI): domain Bacteria; kingdom Pseudomonadati; phylum Campylobacterota; class Epsilonproteobacteria; order Campylobacterales; family Campylobacteraceae; genus Campylobacter; species Campylobacter sp. CH246. The sequence goes on along the minus strand of NZ_RYYA01000002.1, from coordinate 72,635 downwards.
ACCTAGTACGAAAAGTATTCCTAAAAACGCACAAAATGAATATGTGGTAAAATTATGAAAGAATTTATTTTAGCAAAAGATGAGATCAAAACGATGCTTCAAATAATGCCTAAAGAAGGTGTTGTTTTACTTCAAGGAGATTTAGCTAGTGGAAAAACAAGCTTAGTGCAAGCTTGGGTTAAATTTCTTGGTCTTGATGCAAGGGTGGATTCTCCAACTTTTTCCACTATGCAAAAATATGAAAATCATGATATTTGCATTTATCATTATGATATTTATCAAGAAGGTTTAGAAGGACTTTTAGCAAATGGTTTATTTGAAAATTTTTTTGAAAAAGGTTTACATTTGGTTGAATGGGGCGGTGAAAATTTGAAAAAAACTTTAATGAAATTTGGAATTTCTGCTATCCAGATTAAAATTAGCATTAAAGATGACAAAAGAAAGTATGAAATTTATGAGTAAATTAGAAATTATAAATTTAGAAAAAATTATTAAAAAAACTAAGATTATACATGGAATTTCTTTAGAGGTTAATAGCGGAGAAGTTGTAGGACTTTTAGGGCCAAATGGTGCAGGAAAAACGACAACTTTTTATATGATATGTGGACTTATTTCCCCAAGTAGTGGAAAAGTTCTTTTAGACGGTTTAGATGTAACAAAAGATCCTTTAAACAAAAGAGCTAGATCAGGGATAGGTTATTTACCTCAAGAAAGTAGTATTTTTAAGGATTTAAGTGTAGAAGATAACCTGCTTTTAGCGGCTCAGATTTTTTATAAAGATAAAAAAATTTTACATGATAAAGTTGAGCAAATGCTTGAACTCTTAAGTATAGAGCCTATTCGTTTAAGGAAAGGTTTAAGTTTAAGTGGAGGTGAAAGAAGGCGTTGTGAGATCGCTAGAAGCTTGATGTGTGAACCTAAGTTTTTGCTTCTTGATGAGCCTTTTGCAGGTGTTGATCCTATAGCAGTGGCTGAAATTCAAACTTTAATTAAAGAGCTTAAAAGATTGGGGATTGGGGTTTTAATTACCGATCATAATGTGCGTGAGACTTTGGCTATTTGTGATAGAGCTTATGTTATAAGATCAGGTTCTTTACTTGCTAGTGGGAATGCTGATGAAATTGCAACCAATAAAGATGTGAAAAAGTATTATTTAGGAGCGGAGTTTAAACTCCTTGATTGATGTTAAAGCAAAAAATCACCCAAGCACCCAAGACTAAAATTTCTCAAACTTTACGCTCTTGGTTGCCGATTTTACAAGCAAACATAGAAGATTTAAAAGAAAATTTAGATAAATTTGCTGAGGATAATCCTTTCTTAAATGTTCAAGATTCGATACAAACTCATGATAAGGGTAAGAATTATTTTGATTCATTTTATAAACATAATGTAAATTCGGCTTTTGTGGATAGTAAAGGACTTGCCAAAAAAAGTGTTTATGAGCTTTTAAATGAACAGATTCTTCCTCCTTTGTTTCCTACAAACAAATCTCAAGAACTTGCAAAAAAAATTATAGAATGCTTAAATGAGGAAGGATATTTTGAATACGATGAAGAATTTTTAAAAGAGTATTCCTTAGAAGAAATTGAGCGAGTAAGAGCAAGATTTAAATTTTTAGATCCTGTAGGAGTGGGAGCTAAAGATTATAAAGAAGCATTTTTATTTGCTCTTGAAAATATGGAATTAGATGAAGATATTGATGAGTTTTGTAGAATGTTGATTATGGATTTTGAAAATATACAAAACTATACCAAAGAGCCTTTATATAAAGAAGCATTAGCTGTACTTAAGCGTTTTAGCACTCCCCCTTTTTTGGAATATTTTGAAGATTCTCGTACAATTGTTCCTGATATTTTTGTTTATAAAGAAAATGGTGAAATTAAAGTAAAAATCAATGATGATTATTATCCCGAAATTTCAATCCAAACTGATGGTTTAGAGCATGATTTTTTAAGTCATTACATCAAAGAAGCAAAAAATTTAGTCGATGCTCTAGCGATGAGAAAAGCTACTCTTTATAAAATAGGGCTTATGATAGTAGAATATCAATATGATTTTTTCATGGGAAAAGAGATAAAACCCATGACTTTTAAGGATTTAGCACTTGATTTAGAACGCAATGCTTCGACTGTATCAAGAGCTGTGGCAAATAAATATTTAAGTTGTGAAAGAGGACTTATTCCTTTGCGTGATTTTTTTGCTTTTGCTCTTGATGAAGAGGGAGAGACTTCAAATGTAGGTGTTAAAGAATTTGTGGCAAATTTAGTAAAGAATGAAGATCGCAATAAACCTTTAAGTGATAGTAAAATTTTAGAATTAATCAAAGAAGAATTTAAAGTCGATATAGGACGAAGAACTATTACAAAATATCGCAAACATCTTAATATAGCAAGTTCTACAGATAGAAAAAAATTATATGAACTTGAAGGATAAAATTCTATCAATCTATCAAATCCATTACACTTTTGTTTTATATTTAAATTTAATTTAAATAATATAAAAAATTATTGTTTTATTTTTTAGAAATATTATTCTTTAATTTAAAAATGTGATACAATAATAACTGTTTTTAAATATTAATTTTCAAAGGAGTTAAAATGGACTTTTTAACAAGCCTTAGTGAGGGAGGGCAATTTGCAATCCAAATCATTATCGTTTTAATTTGTCTTTTTTACGGTGCAAAAAAAGGCGGCATAGCGCTTGGTTTACTTGGTGGTATAGGTATTTTAATGCTTGTATTTGCTTTTCATATAAAGCCTGGAAAACCAGCCATAGATGTTATGCTTACAATTTTAGCGGTAGTGGTTGCGAGTGCAACTTTGCAAGCAAGTGGTGGTTTGGATGTCATGCTTCAAATAGCAGAAAGAATTTTAAGACGCAATCCCAAATTTTTAACAATATTAGCGCCTTTTGTAACCTGCTTTTTGACTATACTTTGTGGAACAGGACATGTGGTTTATACTATTATGCCTATTATTTATGATATAGCGATTAAAAACGGTATTCGTCCTGAGCGTCCAATGGCAGCAGCTTCTATATCATCACAAATGGGTATTATTGCATCTCCTGTATCTGTGGCTGTTGTGAGTTTGACTGCTTTGCTTTTAAATGCTAATCATAAATTAGCAGGTTTTGATGGTTATATTAATCTTCTTCAAATTACTATACCTAGTACATTATTTGGCGTATTGTGTATAGGAATTTTTTCTTGGTTTAGAGGAAAAGATTTGGATAAAGATGAAGTATTTCAAGAAAAACTTAAAGATCCTGAATTTAAAAAATATGTTTATGGGGATTCTAAAACACTTTTAGGTGTTAAACTTCCAAAAAGCAATTGGGTTGCAATGTGGATTTTCTTAGGAGCTATTGCTTTAGTAGCTTTATTGGGTGTATTTGATTTCTTGCGTCCAAACTGGGGACAAGTTGTAAAAAATGGCATTCCTCAAGTAGATGCTTTAGGCAATCCTAAAATGGATGTTTTATCCATGGTTTCAGTTATTCAGATGTTTATGCTTTTAGCAGGTTCTTTGATTATCATCTTTACTAAAACAGATGCAAAGAAAATCGGCTCTAATGAAATTTTTAAATCAGGTATGATAGCACTTGTTGCGGTTTTTGGAATTTCTTGGATGGCTGATACTATGTTTGCAGTTCACACTCCTATGATGAAAGCAGTACTTGGAGATATAGTAAAAGAGCATCCTTGGACTTATGCTGTAATGCTTCTTTTAATTTCAAAATTTGTAAACTCTCAAGCAGCGGCTATTTCAGCTTTTGTTCCTTTGGCTTTAGGAATTGGTGTTGAACCTGGTGTAATTGTTGCTTTTGCGGCTGCTTGTTATGGATATTATATTTTACCAACTTATCCAAGCGATTTGGCTACTATACAATTTGACAGATCAGGTACTACTCACATCGGTAAATTTGTTATCAATCATAGTTTTATTTTACCAGGTCTTATAGGTGTAATCACTTCTTGTATAGCAGGATATTTTATCGCTATGGCAGCGGGTTATCTTTAACAATTTTTAGCAGGATTTTTCCTGCTAAATTCTTCATTTGTCTTTTTATTTAATATAGATAAAAATTATAAATAAATCATAAAATTAGTATTAATCAAAATATAAGCTTAACAAGGATAGAATAAATCCTATTCTGAATCAATGAGAAAGGGCTATCCTATGGATGTTATCTTTGCTTTGCTTCTGCTTTTAGCTTTTGGTAATTTATGGTTTTTTATCTGTTTTTGTGAAATTCAAACTAGGGTATGTGGATGATATTTTTATTAGTTTTAAGCTTAATGCTTGCTCTTTATTTATTTTATGCTCTATTATATCCTGAAAAATTTTAAAGGAAAAATATGCTAGAAATTTAATAACACTGATTATAGCTTTTATATTGGCTTTAATTTTTGGAAATTATCTTTATAAAATTGCAAGCTGTAAAAAAACTATTTTTGATTTTATTTTTAATCCAATTGATAACTTAATTTATAAAATTTGTGCAATTGATAGAAAAAATATGACTTGGCAAAAATTATTCTTTGCATTTAATTGCTTTTAATGCCTTAGTGGCTATTTTTTCTTTCGTGATTTTTTATTTGCAAGATAAACTTTTTTTAAATCCTAATTCTATAGATTCTATGAAATGGGATTTGAATTTCAATACTGTAATTAGTTTTATTACAAATACAAACCTTCAGCATTATAGTGGAGAGAGTGCTTTAAGTTTGCTTTCGCAAAATACAGGCATTTTACTTGCTATGTTTGTTTCAAGTGCGAGTGGATATTCTGCTTGTATGGCTTTTTGTCGTGCTTTATGCGGCATGCAAATGGGAAATTTTTATGAAGATTTTACGCGTATTATTACGCGTTTGATGTTGCCTTTAAGTTTTATTTTGGCTGTAATTTTTATCTCTGAAGGCGTGGTGCAAAACTATCACGCAAATTTTAGTGTGCTTACTTTAGAAAATAAATTTCAAAGCATTGCCACAGGTCCTGTTGCAGCTCTTGAGTCTATAAAACATTTAGGGACAAATGGGGGTGGTTTTTTTGGTGCTAATTCAAGCATGCCTTTTGAAAATCCTGCTTTACTTACAAATTTTTTACAAATTTTATCTATGATGCTTATTCCTAGTGCCTGTGTTGTAGCTTTTGGATTGATGGTTTATCATAGAAAAGAAAGACAAGGTTTTGCTCTTATGGGAAAAGAAGGGGGGTTATTTTTGGTGCAATGGGGATTATTTTTATCATTTCTTTGCTTTTAGTTTATTTTAGCGAAAAAATGCCAAATCCAAATTTGGATTCTTTGGGTTTGAATGCAAATTTGGGAAATTTAGAAGGTAAAGAAATAAGATTTGGCACAGATGGTTCGAGTTTATTTAGTGCTGTAACTACTGCTTTTACTGCAGGAAGCGTTAATAATATGCACGATAGTTTAAATCCATTAAGTATCAGTGCTACTTTGCTAAATATGATGCTAAATGTGGCTTTTGGTGGCGAAGGAGTAGGGCTTATGAATATGATTATTTATGTGCTCTTAACCGTGTTTATTTGTGCATTAATGATAGGTAGAACTCCAGAATTCTTGGGTAAAAAAATAGAAAGCGCACAAATGAAGCTTATAGCTTTGGTAATTCTTATCCATCCTTTATTAATCCTTGTTTTAAGTGCATTAGCTGTTGTTTTTGCAAAAGATAGTATAAGCAATCCTAGCTTTCATGACTTGGCTCAAATTTTGTATGAATTTAGTTCTTCGGCAGCAAATAATGGTTCAGGACTTGAAGGTTTAAAAGATGATAATTTATTTTGGAATTTAAGCACAGCTTTTGCTATGTTTTGTGGGCGTTATTTGGTTTTAATAGCTCAGCTTGCTATAGCTGGATCGCTTTTGGCTAAAAATACACAAGAAAATACTGCAAATTCTTTAAAAACAGATAATTTAACTTTTATGTTTGTGCTTGTTTGTATTATATATATTTTTGCTGCACTTACTTTTTTTCCAGTGCTTACTTTATCAAGCGTTGCAGAATATTTATCTTTATGGCATTAAGGAGAGTCAATGTCTAAAAAACAAAATAAACTCATTACAAAAGAAATTTTAAATAATGCCATAAAAGGAGCATTTTTAAAATTTGATCCACGCTTGATGGTAAAAAATCCTGTTATGTTTATGGTGGAAGTTGGATTGATTCTTACTTTGATTTTAAGTATTTTTCCTACTTTGTTTAATGGAAATTCTGATGAAAGAATTTATAACATCTTAATCACTTTTATTTTATTTATAATCTTGCTTTTTGCAAATTTTGCAGAAAGTATTGCAGAAGGAAGGGGTAAAGCCCAAGCAGCTACCTTAAGACAAAGCAAAAAGGATTCTAAAGCTAGACGCATAAAAAGTGATGGCAGTGAAGAAATGCTTAATTCTAGCGAGTTAAAAATAGGTGATATAGTTTTAGTTAAAGCAGGTGAACTTATACCTAATGATGGAGAAATTATAGAAGGTGCTGCAAGTGTTGATGAATCAGCTATTACAGGTGAAAGTGCACCTGTTATGCGTGAAGCGGGCGGTGATTTTTCTTCTGTTACAGGTGGGACTACGGTTTTAACTGATTTTTTAAAGATTAAAATTTTAGTTGGAGCTGGGGAAAGTTTTTTAGATAAAATGATCAATCTTGTAGAAGGTGCTGCGCGTCAAAAAACTCCAAATGAAATTGCTCTTAATACTCTTTTAATTGCACTTAGTTTGAGTTTTTTGGTGGTGGTTGTAAGTTTATATCCTTTTATACAATTTTTAGGCGTGAGTTTGCCTATTTCATGGTTAGTAGCATTGCTTGTATGTCTTATTCCTACAACTATAGGGGGACTTTTATCAGCTATAGGAATAGCAGGTATGGACAGGGTAACGCGTTTTAATGTGATCGCACTTTCAGGTAAGGCTGTTGAAAGTTGTGGTGATGTTGATACTATGATTTTGGATAAAACAGGAACGATTACTTTTGGAAACCGTTTGGCAAATGAATTTTATGAAGTTCAAGGTATAAACAAAGAAGAAATGATTAAAGCTTGTGTTTTATCCTCTTTAAAAGATGAAACTCCAGAAGGCAAAAGCATAGTTGCATTGGCTCAAAAAATGGGTTATGAATTAGAAGGTAATGATATTAAAGAATTTATAGAATTTAGTGCTCAAAATAGAATGAGTGGTGTGGATTTGCAAGATAATACAAAAATTCGCAAAGGTGCTTTTGATGCTATAAGAGCTTATATAAGCGAAATGAATGGAAAAATTCCTAGCGATTTAGAAACTAAGGTAATGGAAATTTCAAATCTTGGTGGCACTCCTTTGGTAGTGTGTAAAAATGAAAAAATTTTAGGAGTGATTTATCTAAAGGATACAGTAAAACCAGGGCTTAAAGAGCGCTTTGACGAGCTTAGAAAAATGGGTATAAAAACTTTAATGTGTACTGGAGACAATCCTTTAACAGCAGCTACTATAGCTAAAGAAGCAGGGCTTGATGGATTTATAGCAGAATGCAAGCCTGAAGATAAAATAGAAGCCATTAAAAAAGAACAAGCCCAAGGTAAGATAGTAGCCATGATAGGAGATGGAACCAATGATGCTCCAGCTCTTGCGCAAGCTGATGTAGGTATAGCTATGAACTCAGGAACTCAAGCGGCCAAAGAAGCAGCCAATATGATAGATCTTGATTCTAATCCTACTAAAATTTTAGAAGTGGTTGAAATAGGAAAAGGTTTGCTTATTACTAGAGGCAGTCTTACAACTTTTAGTATGGCAAATGATATTGCTAAGTATTTTGCTATTTTACCTGCTATGTTTAGTGCGGTTTTACCTCAAATGCAAATTTTAAACATTATGCATTTAGCTACCCCGCAAAGCGCTATTTTATCAGCACTTATTTTTAATGCTATTATTATACCTTTGCTCATACCTATTGCTATGCGTGGAGTTAAATTTAAGCCTATGAAAAGTGAGCATTTGCTTTTAAGAAATTTGAGTATTTATGGTTTAGGTGGTATGATAGCACCTTTTATAGGGATAAAAATAATTGATATTCCTACAGCTTGGATACTTAGAATTTTAGGAGTGTGATATGCTTAGAACTTTGCTTAGTTTTTTTGTGGTAATGCTAATATTGTGTACTCTTATTTATCCTTTTGCTTTAAATACAGTTGCAAAATTTATTTTTCCTTATCAATCAAGTGGAAGTTTAGTGGATAAAGAAGGTCATCCAACTTTGGATATAAGCAAAGCGGTAGGTTCAAAGCTTTTGGGTCAAGATTTTAATAAACCTTATTTTCTACATTCAAGAGCATCTGTATCAAATTACAATACAAGTGATACAAATGAAAGCAGTGTGAGTTCAGGTGGATTTAATTATGCTATGTCAAATCCTGCTTTAAAAGAGCGTGTGCAAAAAGATTTGCAAAAATTTTTAGATGAAAATCCGCAAATCACAAAAGAACAAATTCCTTTGGATTTATTAAGCGCTTCAGGATCAGGTCTTGATCCTCATATCAGTCTTCAAGCAGCCCTAGTGCAAATTCCTAGGATAAGTCAATCTTCAAAAATCACCAAAGAAGAATTAGAAAAAATCATTCAAGAAAATACAGAGTCTAAATTTTTAGGGATTTTTGGGGAAGAAAAGGTTAATGTTTTAGGTGTTAATATAGCTATTGCTAAAGCCATGAAAAAAGAATAAACATGCAAAGACAAAGTCCTGAACAAATTCTTAAAAAACTTGAGGTTAAGGCTAAGGAAGAAGAAAAAAACAAACTTGCAAAATTAAAAATCTTCTTAGGTTATGCTGCAGGTTCTGGAAAAACTTATGCTATGTTAAGTGAAGCTAGAACTTTAAGGGATAATGGAGTTGATGTTGTTTTAGGCTATATAGAGCCTCATGATAGACCTGAAACAATGGCTTTAACACAAGGTTTTGAAAGTATAGCTAATCTTGAAATTCCTTATAAAAATATAGTATTAAAAGAATTTGATTTAGACGCTATTCTTAAGAGGAAACCTGCTTTGGTTTTAGTAGATGAGCTTGCACACACTAATGCTAAAGGCTTACGTAATGAAAAGCGTTTTCAAGATATAGAAGAACTTCTAAAAGCAGGGATTGATGTTTATACTACTTTAAATATACAACATTTAGAAAGCTTAAATGATTTAGTAGCTAATATCAGTAAGATAGAAGTTAAAGAGCGTATTCCTGATCGTATTTTTGATGAGGCTGATCAGGTTGAACTTGTTGATATTGAACCTAATAAGCTTTTAAAAAGAATGCAAGATGGTAAAATTTATAAGGAAAAACAAGCTAAACTAGCACTTGAAAATTTCTTTCGCCAAGAAAGACTTATAGCTTTGCGTGAGATTGCCTTAAGAAGACTTGCTTCAAGAGTGAATTTAAGAGCAAGTGAACAAAGACTTATTAATGATGATTTAGCTTATCATACTGGAGAGCATATTTTAGTTTGTATTAATGCTTCAAATGCAAAGGTTATTCGTGCAGCTGCAAGACTTGCTTTAGCTTTTCATGCTAAATTGAGTGCGCTTTATATAAAAAATCCCAATATTAAAGAAGAAAAAGCTTTAGAAGAAAATATAGAACTAGCTAAAAGTTTTGATGCTGAAATCATTAGCGTATATGATGATGATATAGCAAGACAAATTGCAGAGTATTCAAGCCTTAGTAATGTCTCTAAAATTGTTTTAGGCAAAAATAAAGATAAAAAAAAGTTTAAAGAAGAGATTTTTGAAGCTGTTGCTAAAAAAGCACCTAATATTGATTTATATCTTGTCAATGAAAATCAAATTTCTACTCCTAAAATACGAAGTAAACAAGGTTTTGATTTTTTAGGTTTTTTAAAAATCACAGGAGTTTTACTTTTGGCAACTTTTATAGCTTTTGTATTTCATAAATTTAATACTCAACCAAGTAATATAGTTATGATTTTTATTTTAGCAGTTTTTGCCTCTTCTTTTATTTCTGATAATAAAATTTTCGCCTTTTATTCTTCTTTGGTAAGTGTTTTGATTTATAATTTTTTCTTTTTAGAACCTATTTTTAGTCTTAAAGTTCATGATAGTGGAAATATTATTACTTTTACAACTATGTTTATAGTTGGATTTTTAACAGCTGTTTTTACAAGAAGATTAAAATTGCAATCTAAAGAACTCACCAAAAGAGCTTATAGAACAGCTATTTTACTTGAAAATAGTGAAAAGTTAGCAAGAGTAAAAAGCAAACAAGAGCTTTGGGAACAACTTGGAAATCAAGCTTTAAAATTATTAAATTTACCTATTATTATTTATCCTATAAATAAAAACAATATTTTATCGAAACCTTTGTTGTTTTTTAACGATGATAAGCAAATGTTAAAAAATTGTTTTAGTGCCGATGAGATTGCTATTGCTCAATGGGTTGCAACAAATAAAGAAAGAGCAGGTGTTTGTACAAATACCCTGCCTAATGCTAATGCTATGTATTTACCTATAGAAGATGGGAAAAAACTAAAGGGGTCATAGGTATAGTTTTAAAAGAAAAACGTCCCTTGCAAGACTTTCAGTATGAAATTTTAAGTGCTTTACTTAATGAGGTAGGAGTTAGAACAAGGGATATATTTTTATTATAAATCCCTTAATTTGTTAATCTCATCTCTAATTGCAGCAGCTTTTTCAAACTCAAGTGCTTTAGCTGCTTCAAGCATTTGCTTTCTTAACTCTTTGACAAGTTTTGCTCTTTCGCTAGCGGGCATTTTTTCTAGTTTTTTACCTTTGCGATAAATTTCGCCCAAATTCTCTTCATTTTTTAAGCTCTCTTCAATGTGGCGTTTGACTGAAGTTGGCGTGATATTGTATTTTTTATTATAAGCCATTTGAAGTTTGCGGCGTTCATTGGTGGTATCCATAGCTTCTTGCATGGATTTTGTGATTTTTTTGCAAAAAAGCAAAACCTTACCATTGACATTTCTAGCTGCTCTTCCCATGGTTTGGATTAAACTTGTAGCACTTCTTAAAAAGCCTTCCTTATCTGCATCCATAATGGCAATGAGTGAAACTTCAGGTAGGTCTAGTCCTTCTCTAAGTAAGTTAATGCCAATTAGCATATCAAAAGCACCGCTTCTTAAACCTCTTATGATTTCATTGCGTTCTATAGCATCGATATCTGAGTGCATGTATTTGACTTTTATACCAAGCTCTAAATAATACCTTGTAAGTTCTTCAGCGAGTTTTTTAGTTAGCACGGTTACTAAAACCCGTTCGTTTCTTTGTATGACTTTTTTAGCTTCATCAAATAAAATTTCAACTTGGTTGTCACTATCTTTTAATTCTATCAAAGGATCAAGCAGTCCTGTAGGACGCATGATTTGATGAAAGATGTTTTCTTTGCTAAGTTCAAGTTCTAAAGGTGCAGGTGTGGCTGAAACAAAAAGAAATTGACAATTTTTATGGATAAATTCATCAAACATTAAAGGACGATTATCCAAGGCTGAAGGTAAACGAAAACCATAATCTACCAAAGTTTGTTTTCTGCTTCTATCTCCTGCAAACATACCTCTAAATTGTGGTAAAGATACATGGCTTTCATCGACTATGACAAGAAATTTTCTATCTTTAATCGCAAAATAATCAAAAAGCGTATAAGGAGTATCACCTTCTTTAAGCCCTGTTAAATGTCTTGCATAATTTTCAACGCCTTTACACATTCCTGTGCTTGTAAGCATTTCAAGATCAAATTCAACCCTTTGTTTAAGGCGTTGATATTCTACGAGTTTATTTTCATGTTCAAAATAAGCAAGGCGTTCGTTAAGTTCTGCTTTTATGTCTTTTATCGCTTGTTTTAGTCTTGTTTCACCTACACTAAACTGGCTTGTAGGATAGAGTATGAAGCGTTTTAAATCTTTGCCTTTTTTATTTTCTAAAACATTGTAATGATACATAGCATCAAGCTCATCGCCAAAAAATTCAAGTCTTACTACTTCATCTTCATAATAAGCTGGATAAATGTCTATAATATCTCCTTGAACTCTAAAATCTGCACGATCAAAAAAATTATCATTTCTTTTATAACCCATATCTACAAGTTTTTTTAAAAGTTCTTTTTGTGAAATTTGCATACCTAGTTCAAAGATTAAAACCATGCCTATGTATTCATTTGGATTACCAAGTCCATAATTTGCTGAAACACTAGCTATGCAAACTACATCTTCATAACTTAAAAGAGAAGCAGTAGCACTCAGTCTTAAACGCTCTAAGTCTTCATTAGTGGAGCTGTCTTTTTCTATGAAAACATCAGTGCGTGGAATGTAGGCTTCAGGTTGATAATAATCATAATAAGATATAAAATATTCCACATGATTTTTAGAAAAAAAAACTTTAAATTCGCTATAAAGTTGCGCACAAAGGCTTTTGTTGTGACTCATGATAAGAGTGGGCATATTAAGTTCTTTAATGACATTTGCCATGGTAAAGGTTTTTCCACTTCCTGTAACGCCTAGTAAGGTTTGATATTTGTTGCCTTTTTTTATACTTTTTACTATACCTTTTATGGCTTCTTGTTGATCAGGACTAGGTTTAAATTTGCTGGTAAGTTCTAACATTTTTCTACTTTATTTTTATTTTTGAAAAAATTTTAAAAGAAAATGCTTTAATTAAAAATTAATTGACAATAAAAACCTAAATTTAAATTTTTTTCTGCTACAATATCAAATAATATTTTCCATAAATTACAAATTTTTTAAGAAGGCAAAAATATGTTTGATGAAAAAATAATCAATACTATGACAGATAAAGTAAATGAATTAATTGAAAAGTATAACGAAGTTTGTGAAGCCAATGAGGCTTTAAGAAATGAGCTTGTGAGCGTTAAAGCACAAAATGAAGCAAAAAGTAATCAAATTATGCGTTTAGAAGAAGAACTTAAATCTCGCAATATAGAAAGCGAAGATATTTATAAGAAAATAGAGGCTGTTCTTGGCAGATAATCTAAAACAAGTCATTGTTAATGTTAATGCAAAAGATTTCATTGTTAAGTGCAGTGAAGAATTTGCAAATTTTTTAGAAGATGATATCGCTTTGATTTCAGGGGGTACTAAAAAAATAGAACTTAAACGCTTTGTAGATGCGTTTGTTAAAAAAAGTTATGAAAATTATATTCTAGAAAGAGAACTTAAGAAACTAATAAAAGCAATCAATGAAGAACTCCCGACAAAATGAACAAAGCTTTTACTCTGCTTGAGCTTGTTTTTGTGATTTTGATTTTGGGAATTTTGTCAAGCTTATCTTTATCTTTTATCAATACTACAAAAGATGAGGTTAAAATTTTAAAATTAAAAATGGACTATGAAATGCTAAGCTCAGCTCTTGCTTTAATGCGTAGTCAAATGAGACTTAAAAATTTAAATTTTCCAGAAATTTTAGATAATGCGCAAAATAATCAAGCCAAAGAAAAACTCTTTTATTGTTTAAATGATTGTGATTATTCTTTGCTTGATACACCTATTTATTCTGATTTTAAATCTTGGATAAAAATAGGTAAAAATCACTATAGATTTGCATTAAATGCCAAAGAGATGGTTGAATTTATTTATGATTCTAAAGAAGGTTTGTTAAAGTGTATAGGAAGTTCTAGATGCAAAGATCTGATATAAGATATTATGAACTTGCAATTTGTGGTTTGTATTTGGATAATTTAACTTTTCATAGTTTTGATGAAATCAAACCTTTAACACAAGTATTAGTGGATTTAAAAACTAAAAAAAACCTTAAAGCTATCGTACTTAAAGAATGTCAAAAACCCGATTTTAAAACCGTAGAAATTAAAGAAATTACAGAGTATTTTCTAACTCCTTTGCAGTTTGAATTGGTAAATTTTATTGTTTATTATTATGCTTCAAAACTTGGTTTTGTTTTGGGTTTTTTTGAAGCTAGTCCTAAGTATAAATGTCAAAAAATGTTTTTTAAAGATACTCCTAAGCTAAGCAATCAACAACAAAATGCCTTAAGTTTTCTTCAAAAAGAAAACAATTCCTTGCTTTTTGCTGATACGGGTAGTGGCAAGACTGAAATTTATATTTCTTTGATAAAAGAGTGTTTAGAACAGGGTAAGCAAGCTTTGCTTTTAATGCCAGAAATCGCACTTACTCCACAAATGCAAAAGCGTTTAGAAGTGTATTTTAAGGATAATTTTTTCCTGTGGCATTCTAAAATTTCAAAGAAAAAAAAGCAAGAATATTTAGAGCGTTTTTGCAAGGGAGAAGTGCTTTTAGTAGCGGGTGCAAGATCGGCTTTGTTTTTACCCTTTAGAAATTTAGGACTTATTGTAGTAGATGAAGAACATGATAATTCTTATAAGGCTTCTAATCAGCCTTTTATCAATGCGAGAGATTTAGCACTTTTTTTGGGTCAAAAAAATAATATTAAAGTGGTTTTAGGTTCTGCAACCCCATCTTTAACGAGTTTTTACAAACAAAAAAGTTTTAGACTAAAAGGAACTTTTTTTGAGAGTAAAAAGCATTTTTTATATGATGAAAATGAGCTTGGTATAACGCCTATGCTTTTAAGCGAATTAGAAAAAAGTTTAAAACATCAAAAACAAGCTATAGTGTTTTTACCTACAAGGGCTAATTTTAGGCAAATCATTTGCAAGGATTGTGGGGAAACGATAAAATGTCCTTTTTGTTCTATTGCTATGAGTATGCATAAAAAGAAAAATATTTTAAAATGTCATTATTGTAATTATACTTCTTTAATAGAGCAAAATTGTCCAAGTTGCAAAGGAGAAATGTTAGAAGCTAGAAAAATGGGGACTGCTGAACTTTTAGAGCTTTTGCAAAATGCTTTGCCTTTAGCAAAAATAGCAAAATTTGATAGCGATGAAATCACAAGCATTAAAAAGCTTAATATTATTTTAAAAGACTTTAATGAAAATAAGATCGATATACTTATTGGCACTTCTATGCTTGCTAAAGGACATGATTATCATAGTGTGGATTTGAGTGTGATTTTAGGGCTTGATGAATATTTGTTGCGTCCTAGTTTTAGAGCGAGTGAAGAAACTTTAGCTTTAGCTATGCAAGTTGCAGGCAGGGCAGGGCGTAAAGGCGAAGCAAGAGTACTTTTGCAAACAAAAAATAGAGCTTTTTTTGAAAGGTATATAGAGAATTATGATGCTTTTTTAAAAGATGAGTTAGAAAATAGAAAAGATCTTTACCCCCCATTTAAACGCCTTTTAAGAGTTCTTATAGAAGATAAAGATCAAAAAAGTGCACAAAAACTTTGTGAAAAATTTGCTTCTCAATTTAGAAATATCAAACAGGTAGAATTGGTAGGCTATGGAATTTGTGGAGTTGAAATGCTGTATGGAAAATATCGTTTTTATTTGTTGCTTAGAAGTGAAAATCATAAAGCTTTAGTGGCAATTGAAAATTATATTTTGCAATTTAAAAATGCAAGTGCGGATATTGATCCTATTGATTTTGTGTAAGTGATATGATTATTTATCTTTGTATATTTTTTCAAATTCTTTATAATATTTCCAAGAATCAATAATATGAGGATGTGTTTGTTTTAAATGATTTAGTTCATTTTCAAATATATTAAAAAAAGTGTAAATAAGTGATTTATTTTTTATAAAATAATCTATTACATCTTTTTCTTTCATCATTTTTGATTCTGTTTCATCTATGGTTATTTTAATTTGATATAAAAAATCATACAAATAATGTTTAATTGTTGAAAATAAAAGATTGTTTTGTTCTAATTGCTTAAAATCATTTTTATCAATATATACACCCATATCATTACATAGGTCGTTTTTTATAATTTCTTGTATTATGTCTATTTTTTCATGATTGATATGTTTTCTGTCTAAAATTATGGGAATGCTAGAAGTTCTATCAATATTGAAATTTTTATTATTTTTAGGAGTATTAAGATAAAAGGTGTTATTAATATCTTTAGAATTTGCATAAAGTGTAATAGGAAAAAGATAGCGAATATAACCTCTAAATTCTTTAATTTTAAATAAATCTAATTTATCTTTATGGGGGGGGGTAAAATTAAAATTTATAGCAAGTAAATTCATGGTATCGAAGGCCTTTGATTGGCGGATTTCTTCCATATCAAGATAGTATACATTGTCTTTGTTAAAATATTTTAATAAATAAGAGATGATAAAAACTCCTTGTTGTAGTTCATTTATATCGATTTTAATTTTATGATTTTGATGAGTAAGATAGTTGATGTAATAACGCCAATCATAAGTTAGATTAAATTCAGGGGGATAGTTTCTTAAAACTTTACTCCAATCTCTTCCCCAGCTATGCTTTAAAAGTCCCATTGGATCTCGAACTCCGCAAATAATCTTAGAATTAAAATCTAATAAAGATAGATATTTATCAAAATAAGGTAGATTAATTTCTGATATATTAATAGCATATTGAGCAATTGTATTATCATTTAGACACATGTAATTAATACAATATCTCTCTTTGCTATCAGGTGGTAAAACCCAGGAAGCAAAACAAGTTACATTGCAACATTGATTAAGGTATCTTAAAAATGCTGCTGCTCCAACGCCATGTGGAGAAATATAGATAAATTTATAGTGTTTAGGCAGGGGTAAATTTAAATCCCAAGCTAATTCTGCGCAATGTCGACTAGAATCTATTTCTATAAAATTAGGATTGATTAAAGGTGGATAAGGATGTTTTGTTGATAAATATCTATCCCTAAATTCGTTAGAATTGAGCCAAGTGCAAATTGTTTCAATATTTTCCAAAACAAAGGTAAAAAATTTTTCATTATTCGAATTTTTTAAAGCTTGTAAAAGAATTTGAGCTAGGGTTGGAGTTAGGTTATTTTTTATATAGAGTAAAAGATTTTGCATATAACCTCTTTTAATTGTATTTAATTTATATATAATTCATAAATATTTAAATGTCATGAAATTTAAATATATTATCAAAAATAAACTTTAATTAAAGCAATAAAAAGTTAAAATTTGATATTAAAATTTTTCAAAGAGTGAAGTTATGGAGTATAAAAGATTTAAAACCAGACAAATCAAAGTAGGAAATGTTTTAATAGGCGGTGATGCACCCATTTCAGTTCAATCTATGCTTTTTACTAAAACAAGAGATATAGAAGGTTCTTTAGAGCAAATCAATCGTCTTTATTTTGCAGGAGCAAACATAGTGCGTTTGGCGTGCTTGGATATGGCTGATGCAAGGGCTTTAAAAGAGATTAAAGCTAAAAGTCCTCTACCTTTAATCGTAGATATTCATTTTAATCATAATTTGGCTGTATATTGTGCTGAATTTATCGATGGAGTGCGTATAAATCCTGGCAATATAGGCTCTAAAGAAAATATTAAAGAAGTGGTAAAAGCATGTAAAGAACGGGGTATCCCTATACGCATCGGTGTAAATCACGGCTCCATAGAAAAACAATTTAGTGATAAATTTGGTTATGGTGTCGATGCCATGCTAGAAAGTGCGATGTATAATATCAAGCTTTTAGAGGATTTAGACTTTTTTGATATTAAAATTTCCATGAAGACTTCAGATGCTCAAAAAACTATAGAAGCTTATGAGAGATTAAGACCGCTTTGTGATTATCCTTTTCACTTAGGGGTAACTGAAGCAGGAACTAAATTTCATAGCACTGTAAAAAGTTCTATAGCTTTAGGAAATTTACTTCTTAAAGGTATAGGCGATACTATGCGTGTTTCTATGACGGGTGAGCTTGAAGAAGAAATTCGTGTAGCGAGAGCAATTTTGCAAGATAGCGGAGTACAAAAAAGCGGAGTAAATATTATTTCATGTCCAACTTGCGGTAGGATTCAAAGTGATTTGTTAAGTGCGATTAAAATCGTAGAGGAAAAAACCAAGCATATAAAAGAACCTTTAAACATCAGTGTCATGGGTTGTGTGGTAAATGCTTTAGGCGAAGCTAAGGGCGCTGATGTGGCTATAGCCTTTGGGAAAAATCAAGGACTTGTCATAAGACATGGTGAAGTTGTAGCTAAATTAAAAGAAAGTGAACTTGTAGATAGATTTTTAGCTGAAGTTGAAGATGAGGTTAAAAGTAGGGTTGTAAAAGAATAAAAGCCTAAAAGCAAGGTTAAACCTTGCTTTTTAGAATGGCCATATCGCTTCTATAACTTTACTACCCCAAGGTTTTCTTGTGCTTCTATCCACTTCTCCTTCTGTTTTATATAGAATTTTAGCATCTGCTATATATTTACTATCTATAGTATTGTCTTGACCGATGTCATAAGGACGAATAACACCGCTTAATTGTATGATTTGCTTCTCTCCGTTGATTAAAAGCTCTCTTGAACCTTCGATAAAATAATTACCATTTGATAAAATTTTAATTACACGTGTTGAAATTGTAGTATTGAAACTTTCATTTCTGCTTTGCGAGCCTGTTCCTGTGTAGTTGTTTGAACTATTGGTTTGAAAACCTATATTAGAATAGGCATTGACTTTATTAAGAGCATTAGCTACCACTCCTGAACTTCCTGTTAAAGCACCTCCGCCTAAATTTGAGGTATTAGTTCTGCTTGTTGCTTTATTAGCTTGTGTGCTTTGAGTGGTACTTTCTTGTATAACAACTGTAACTAAATCATTTACACTCATAGCTTTTTTATCTGAAAATAAAGGATTATCTCCTTTGCCAAAAAGTGATCCTGGTGAGCTTTCTACATTATTGCTTTGTTTTGGAGTCAATTCTTCTACGTAAGCAGGTGGTTTCATTGAAATTTGTGGATCAACCGTTGCAGAACAACCAAAAAACACAAACGGTAACACATAAAATAAAACTTTTTTCATTTTCGTCCTTTAAAATATGAATTTTTATTTTTCTTTGTTAAAATTAGAAAAAGCAAAGAGTGTTCCACATTTATAAATTCAAGGAGAAAATGATGGCAAATCTTTATTTGATGAGATCTAGAAGTGATGAGTTAAATACTATTATTAGTACAAATTTGCTTAAAAATTATAGCAAAATTTACAAAAATATCGCAATTTATTGCCCTGTGATATACATACATCGCGTCCCTGTTTTGCAGGGTTGGTTGGAAGAATTTAATATCAATCAAACCGTAAAAAGCGCCTATGGTTTTACCTTTAGAGAGGCAATGGAGGAATTTAGCAAAGATCCTCATAATTTTTTTAATGTTATTTTAGAAGAATACGAAGAGTTAAAACGCAAATACGATTTTGTGCTTGTAAATAGTTTTTGCGAATTTGGAATACTTGATGGATTTGATCTTAGTATAAAATTAGCTAAAAATCTTAATACCCCTATCGCTGCTATTATTAACGATGAAGATAAACTTATAGCTCAAAAATATTTCGATCATGCCCTAGATGGTCGTAATTATGTTTTGATTAATGAAAATTTTAATTTTGAAGAAGTGCAAAAGCTTAAAGAGTATGATTTTATAACTCCGCATCGTTTTAAATATGAATTGATTAAACAAAGCGTAAAAAATAAAAAAACCGTTGTTTTACCAGAAAGTAATGATGAGAGAATTTTAAAAGCTGCTGAAATTTTATTAAAAAGTAAAGTTGTTGATCTTATTTTATTGGGCGATGAAGAAAAAATCAAACAAGATGCTACTAGATTAAGTCTTGATTTAAGTGCTATGCAAATTATGAATCCACTTAATTCAGAATATAATCAAGAATTTACTTCTATTCTTTATGAAGCAAGAAAATCTAAAGGCATGAGTTTAGAAGAGGCTAGGAAGCTAGTTCAGGATAAAACTTATTTTGGAACTTTGCTTATACATACTGGAAAAGCTGATGCTATGGTTAGTGGAGCATCAACTACTACAGCTGAAACGATTCGCCCAGCATTACAGCTTATTAAAACTAAAGAAGGCATTAGTTCCGTTTCAGGAATTTTCTTTATGGGACTTGAAGATCAAGTTTTAGCTTTTGCTGATTGTGCTGTAAATCCAAGCCCAAGTGCTGAGCAACTTGCAACTAGTGCTTATGTAAGTGCTATGACTGCTAAATCTTTTGGACTTGAACCAAGAATAGCTTTGCTTTCTTATTCTAGTGGTGATAGCGGTAAAGGAGAAAGCGTAGATCTTGTAAAAGAAGCATTAAAGATTGCTAAAGAAAAATATCCTGAGTTGAATATAGATGGTCCTATGCAGTTTGACTGCGCTTATGATCCAAAAACTGCAGCAAAGAAAATGCCAAATTCTAAGATAGCAGGTCATGCAAATGTGTATATTTTTCCTGATCTTAACGCAGCAAATATTTGTTACAAAGCAGTTCAAAGAACTGCTAATGCTTTAGCAATCGGTCCTATTTTGCAAGGTCTTAAAAAACCTGTCAATGATTTAAGTCGTGGATGTTTGGTAGATGATATTGTAGATACCGTAATTTTAAGTGCAATACAAGCTCAATAGAAAGGAATGATAAATGAAAATTTTAGTTTTAAATTCAGGTTCTTCATCGATTAAATTTAAATTTTTTGATAATAAAATCGTTAAAGCCAGTGGATTGGTAGAAAAAATTGGAGAGCAAAATTCAAAGGTTGTATTAAAAAATACTTTAAATAATGAAAGTTTTGAAAGAGAATTAACAATAAATAATCACGAAGAAGGCCTTAGTATAGTTAATGAGCTTTTTAAAGAATCAGGAATTTTAGCAGATTTAAATGCGCTTGATGGCTGTGGTCATCGTATAGTTCATGGGGGAAGAAATTTAAGCGAGCATTGTTTAGTGGATGATTATGTTCTTAAAGAGATAGATAGGGTTAGTATTTTTGCTCCTTTGCATAATCCTGCGCATTTAGCAGGTATAAAAACAATGATCAAAGCTGCACCTAGTGTTGCTAATGCAGCTATTTTTGATACAGCTTTTCATCGCACTATGCCTGATTTTGCTTATATGTATGCTTTGCCTTATGATTTTTATGATAAGCATAATATTAGAAGATATGGTTTTCATGGGACTTCTCATGCTTATGTTAGTTCTAGAGCGGCAAAATTTCTTC
This sequence comes from Campylobacter sp. CH246, assembly GCF_004378835.1. Taxonomy (NCBI): domain Bacteria; kingdom Pseudomonadati; phylum Campylobacterota; class Epsilonproteobacteria; order Campylobacterales; family Campylobacteraceae; genus Campylobacter; species Campylobacter sp. CH246. The sequence continues at coordinate 51,596 of NZ_RYYA01000002.1, read as the reverse complement.
AAAAAGATCAAAATGAATTAAATGTCATCTCTGCTCATCTTGGAAATGGTGCAAGTGTATGTGCTATAGAAAAAGGTAAGAGTGTGGATACTTCTATGGGCTTTACTCCGCTTGAAGGACTTATTATGGGAACGCGTTGTGGAGATATAGATCCTGCTATTTTACCTTTTATTAGTCATCTTAAGGGTTTAACTATAGAAGAAATAGATACTCTAATGAATAAAAAAAGCGGAGTATATGGAATTTGTGGTTATAATGATTTTAGAGATATAGAAAGAGAGATAGAACAAGGTAATGATAAAGCACGCTTGGCTCTTGATATGTTTTGCTACCGTCTTGTAAAATACATAGGAGCTTATTTTGCTATATTACCAAAAACCGATGCTATTATTTTTACAGGTGGTATAGGAGAAAATGATAGTTTGGTTCGACAAAAAGTATGCGAGAGATTAGCTCATCTTGGTATCGAGTTAGATTTTGAACTTAACAAACAAAGGATTTCGGGCGAAAGAATGATAAATCATGCAAATTCTAAACTTAAAGTGCTTGTTATTCCTACAGATGAAGAATTAGAAATCGCTAGAATCACAGAAGAACTTATCGGTAAAAATTAAATTTTAAAAACTATATAAATCTTTCATTTATATAGTTTTTAGCAAGGTTATATATTCACTTTGCTTTTCGTTTAAAACCTTAAAAGTGCTTATCATGTAAGAAAATTCATCATCACTTAAACCATAAAGTTCTTTGACTAATAAATCATTTTTTGCTCTTAAGATATCATAAGCCTTTTTAGTTTTTGGAATTTCTTCATTTTTTATACTAAATTCTTGTTTTAGCTCATCAAAATGATGATTTTTATCATTGTAAAGTTGTAAAAGCAAGGCATTTTTAGCTAGAGTTTTATAGATTTCATTGTTTTGAATTTCTTCATCACTTGGTTGAGGCAGGGGAATTCTTTCTAGATAGGTTTTGCTTACATTGATTTGCACCATATTTCTTATGATAAAATCAACCACTAAAGAATTAAACAAAGCCAAAACAAATAAAATTCTTTCATAAGGCACTATATCCATACAAATTTCATCATCTTTTACAATATATTGTTTTGGTGCATTTGCAAACATACTATGTCCAAAACCACAATTTTTTGGCAATAAAGAAGCTATCAAGGTTCTTTCATTTGTATCGCTTGCAACAGCTCTATATCCAAGTCTAAAAAATTCTCTATCGTATTTTATCAATTTAGGATTTAATTCTTTTTGTGTAGCTTTTTTAGCTCTTGAAAGTTCTTTGCTTTTTAAACGCTCATCAAATTTAGCCTTTTCTAAAAAATAAGTAGCTTGGCTAAAATTTGCATCAAATTGATGTATCATTTTGCCTTCAAATAAAGGCAAAAGTCCTTCCCTAAACTCTTCTATAAACAAATCTTTATCACTAGTCATATTTAATTCTTGTCTAAAATCTATATAATCAAAAGACAAGTTTTGAAAAGCATTGTAGCATTTTCTTAGAATTTCTAAAGCCTGCTTGTCTTTTAACTCCATTAAGGCTAGGTGAGTTGGACTTAGCTTTTTGATATCTTTTAAACTTAGAGTTAAAATTTCATCTTTGTTTTTTAGTGAGTTCATATCTGTTTTATAAAACATCATTTTGATTTTATGAGTGTGATTTGCTTGCGTGTTTTTTATAAGCATAAGAGCAAATTTATACCTTGAATCCACATCAGCAAATATAGCTTGTCTATTTTCAAAACTATAAAAATATTCTAAAGTTTTATTTTCTAAAATTTCTTTTCTTAAAGTTAAGCTTCCATCTTCAAACATCAAAGCACTAGGAAGTACATAAGCTAAATTTCCATCTTGTTTTAAAAGAGAAAGATTTTTTTCTACAAAAAGACGAAATAAATTAATATCTTTTGTTAAAGAATTAGACATAAATGTGTTTTTATAATAAACATTAATTGCATCTATATGTGCTTTTTGTTTTTCATAATTTTGCTTTATATAATCTTTCGCTAGCAAATTGTCTTGAATTTCTTTTTTCTTGCTAGCGATTAAGCTTCTATAATCGCTTTTATATTGTGGAAAGAAATCATTATCGCTAAATTCTGACTTATCCCAAGGTGGATTACCTATGATGATATCAAAGCCTTTAAAGACTTGATTTTCTATGATTTCAGGAAATTCTAACTCATAGTTAAAGAAGTTAAATTCTTTTTGATATTTGCTAATGATAGCTTTTGCTTGTTCATTTTGGCTTAAATTTTGTATATCATCTTGGCTTAGGGCTTTTAGAATTTGTAATTCTTCTTTGTTGACAAAATGAAGCGTGTTGATATAGTTTAGGTATAAATTTAGTTTATTAAGTTTTGGTGTGATTTCATTTTGATAGATTTGTTTAGATTGTTTGATTTGTTCTTCGTTGGTATCTTTTAGATTATCAAGTTTTTCAAATACTTCTTGTAAAATTTCAAATTCTTGTGTTATGGAATTTGTAAAAAGGTTGCTTGAGTTTTGTTTTATCAAATCTTTAAAATCACTTAGGTTAGAATTGATCAAAGCATTGCCGCACTTTATGTGGTGTTCTATAAAAGAAAGTGGGGTTGTAAAGATAAAACTATCTATCCAAAGGCTAAGTTTAGTAAGCTCTATGCTAAAAGGGTTTAAATCCACCCCATAAATAATGCGTTTTAGTAAAAGTCGTTTTAAAATATCACTCTCATCTACTTCATAGTCTTGCACAAAATCTTTTATATAGTTTAAAATATTTTCTTTTTCTTCTTCGTAAAGTTCTTTTAAATTTGTAAAATGATCAAAATCTGATAAAACAATGTGTGTAATAGCATTTAAAACTCCAACTAAAAAATGTCCACTACCGCAAGCATTGTCTAGTATTTTAAATTTCAAAATATTTTCATTGTTTAGTTTATCTTTTAAGGCACTTTGGATTAAAAAATTAGCTATGGATTGAGGTGTGTAAAAGCTTGCGCTTGCTTTTCTTGAGTTGCTAGTATTTTTAAGGTAAATTTGTCCTTTTTTGTAAAAGGTGTATTTTTCTACTTTTTTTGATTTTTCTAAAATTTTGAAATCATAATTATCAAAATAACATTCTATTTCTTTTGATTTTTCTTTATAGCTTACATAGTAAATATCTTCATTTGCTATTTCAAAAAAATAAGAAAGCAAGCCTTCATAAATCGTGCCTAAATGTTCTACACTTAAAGTTTTGTAATCTCTTTTAAAGCTTAGATTTTTATCTTTAAAATTTAATAATTGGTTTAAAATGAATTTTAAATCTTTATCGTTAAAGATTTTTGGCGTGCTTAAAAGAGCGGTTTTGCTCTCATCAAACAAACCGCCATTAAAAACAGGCATATCAAAATTGCCTTTGCCTTTGTTGTAAATGTTGAAAATATTTTCAAGTTCTCCAAAGCCACCACTTGAGCTTTCATCTTCTTGTAAATTTTCAAGTAAGGTTCTAAGACTGATTTTACTTTTAAAATACTTATGTTTTTCTAGTATAATTTCAAATTTATCTTCAAAATAAGCAATAAATAAAAGCCTAAAGATAAAATATAAAGAATTTTCATAGATTAGTTTTAAATCCGCCTTTGTTTTATTGTAAATTCTAGAGCCTATGAATTCAAATAAAGATTCATTTCCATTAGTTCCGTAAATGATAGATTTTAAATCATCTTCTATTTTGATTTTTGAAAGTTTATTGTTTTGTAGAGTTATTTCTAAATGATCTTCTTTTTCTGTGAAATTAAAAGCGCTAAATACACTATAAAAATACGCAAAAGCTTCAATATTTTGATCTTCAATGATTTTTTCTAGATTGATTTCGTAAAAAACTTTGTTTGAATTCAGTATAGAATTATCATAAAAACGCCAAAATCTACCATTGGTTAAAAAACCATAATTTTTCTTAAGATTGCCTAGATATCTTAGAATTTAAAAGTGAGGGTTGTCTTTTACTTTTTTATTGTCTATTTCTATATTATAAGCTTTTGACTCTAAAATGATTGTGAAATCATTGCTTGATTTTTTTGTTTCTTTGTCTAAATTTTCGTATTTTGATTTTAATTTGTCATTGCTAAAAAGTAGAAAATCAGGTTTTTCCAATTTTCCTTGTATGATTTTTTCATCTTGTCTTACAAAGCACCACCCTAAAATTTCTAATACTTTTGATATAAATTCATCTTCAAATTGATGTTCGTTTTGTTTTATAAATTTGTTTTTGTCGTAAATTTTTGTAATTTTAGTTAAAATATCTCTAAAGGCTTTTTGATTTGCGTTGAAATTATAAATCTTAGGAAAGTCAATTTCTAAAGAATAGCTTGTAAAAAGATTATTGTTGAGGTATTTTTTAAGTTTTTGATAGTAATTCATGGCTTTCTTTCTAAAGTATTTTTAAAAATTTGACATTTTAAATTATATCTAAAAAACTTTAAAGACTTGTGCTTATTTATGAAAATGATTTTTTAGTTGGAATTAATTTTCTTTGGATAAAATTTTAATTAAAAAATAAAGCGTGGATTATGAAAAAATTTAAAGAATTTAGCCTTCGTTTTTTATTTAAAGTATCAGAGCAACCTGTTCTTATAAGAGATTTATTAGAGGCAAATGCACTTTTTAACGATGGAATGCTTGTAGATCCTTCTAAGCTAAATTTTAATTTCAAAATTCTAAATTCTTATATTTATTTTGGTGTTTTTTGCGCTGTGATTTTATTGCCATTGCTTTTGATTACTCATTATTTTTTAACAAAGCTTGACTTTCATATAAGCATAGTGAGCGCTGTTATGGTTACTGCTTGTGTATTTATAGGATATGATATTTTTAAAGTTTATACTCGCAAAATAATCTCAAAAAAAATAATACAAAAAGCCTGGGCTTTACACTTTCCTTATTTTGCTTATGAAAAGTACTCTACAATGGCGGGTGAATTTTATAAAGAAGCTTTAAAAGAAGAAATTCCAAAAGCAAATTTAGAGCAGTATGTTTTAGATAAGATTATTCATTCTAAATAATCTAAAATTTGATTTTGGAATCGCATATTTTCAAGTCTTCTTTTTAAGTCTTTATTTTCCTCGTTTAAAACACTTTCTTCTGTTCTTAATGTAGCAATCTCTCTACTAAGATAATAAATTTGATTTCTAATATAAATTTGTGGGGCAAATAAAAATAATGCAAAACTAACAAGTAAAGCTGCAAAAAGAAGATGATTGAAGTTTAGGTTTCTATCTTCTTTGGTAGCATTAGAGAAGCCTTCTAGTAAAATATTTTTTGCCTTTTGAGCATCTTCATCATTTTGTTGTTTTTCTTGAGCTTGATTAGATGGTTTTGGAAGTTCTTGTTTATTTTCTTGTGGTGTTATTTTTTTTTGTAAATTTTCTAAACTTTTCTTGATATTAGGTTGATTTTTAACATCTAGTTTTTTTTCTATAATTAGAGGTTTTTGTATTTTAGTTTCTGTTTTTTGAATTTTTTCTATAGAATTTGTAAGTTCCTTTTTTTCTTGTTTTGTTTGAGTGGTAGTTTGATTGCTTTTTGTTTGAATTTGTGTTTTGGTTTGGATATTTTTTATTTCGTTTGCTTTTTTTCTGCTAAATAAAAAATTTTTTTTAGTTTTTTTATTTTCTTCTTTTCTTCTTTCTTTCATTTTGGAAAAAATTTTTTTAGCAAGAGATTGCTTTTCTTCTAATTTAACATTGATTAGATCTTCTTTTAAATATATATTTGATTTTTTAGTATGTTTTGACTCATACTCTTCATCGAGTTCTTCTAAGAATTTATTAGGAGTCTTTTTTTTAAAACGACGTCTTAAAATATCATCGCTAGAAATTTCATCTCTTAAATCATCATCAAGCGGTTTGCCTTGATTTATGGCGCGAGAAAATTTCAGCATTTTTTGGCGTATGTTTTGGCGTTCTTTTATAAAATCATCTTCTAGCATTATTTATTGTCCAAATTATTAAAATAAAAAGCCCGCATTTTAGCACAACTAGAGCGAGAATTTTTTAAAAGTTCTTCCTTGCTCGCACTTATAGCTTTTTTAGTTATTATTTGTCCTAGGCTATGGTTATTTCCACATTCGCAACGCATTATTTTTTCATTGCAAATGCAGTTTTTTGACCATTTTTTGAAAAATTGTTTTACTATTCTATCTTCTAAAGAATGAAAGCTAATGATAGCTAAAATGCAATTTTTTGGTTTTAAATTTTCTAAATGTTCAAGAAAATCTTTAAGCACTTTAAGTTCTTGATTTACTTCTATTCTAATGGCTTGAAATGCTAAAGTAGCTTTGGAAATTTTTCTATGATTTTGTTTACCTTTTCCTATGATTTGATAAAGCTCTTTGGCACTTTTGATTGGATTTTTACTTCTTTCTAGGCAAATTTTTTCAGCAATAAAATGTGCATCATGTAATTCTCCATAATCTTTAAAAATGGAAGTTAATTGCTCTTTTGTATAAGTATTAATAATCTCATAAGCCGATATTTTGGAGTTTTGATTCATTCTCATATCCAAAAAGTCAGAATTTACACTAAAACCTCTTTCGTTATTATCAAGCTGAAATGAAGAAACTCCAATGTCTGCTAAAATACCTCTTAATTCTTCTTTATGTGAAATTTTTTCTAAAACTTCACTAAAATTACTTTGCATAAAAGTTATCCTATTGCGAAAATCTTTAAGACGTTTTTTAGAAAATTCTAAAGCTTGTTGATCTTGATCACAAGCAATGAATTTAAGATCAGGATGATTTTTAAGCAAAGCTTCACTATGTCCGCCAAATCCTAAAGTGCAGTCTAAAAAATAACCTGTTTTAAGATTTTTAAAAATCTCTTGAACTTCATTAAGCAAAACTGGGATATGAGGAATTTCCAAAATCAATCCTAATAAATTTTTATAAACTATAATTATAACTAAATTTCATTGTAAAAATCATAAAATTTAAAGAACAAATATTTTTTGGTAAAAATTTTATAATTAAACTCCACTTAAACACTTCTACGATACAATATCTAGTTTAAATTTAATCAAGGAATGATATGCTTACTTGGATGCAACATCATAAAAAATATCTTGTTGTTACTATATGGGTTAGTACTATAGCTTTTGTTGGCGCTGGCTTTTTAGGTTGGGGTGCTTATGATTTTAATCTCAATAGAAGTTCGAGTGTTGCAACTGTAGGAAATGAAAAGATAGGTTTTAGCGAATTTGATACTAGATATAGACAAATTTTAAGTTATTATAATCAAATTAGCAATGGTGCTTTAACTCCAGAAAATGCTGAGCAACTAGGCATTAAAAATATAGCTTTAAGCTCTCTTGTTGAAGATAAGCTTTTGTTAAATTTTGCCAAAGATTTGGGTATTGGCGTAAACGAGAATGAAATTTTACAAAAACTTGCAAATACTAGAGAATTTCAAGATCCTACAGGGGATTTTAACAAAACAATTTATTATGAACTTTTAAATGCCAATAATTTAACTCCAAAAGATTATGAAACACAACTTGCAAATGAAGTAATTACCGATAAACTTAATCAAATTTTTAATATTCCTAGCAAAGATGAGGAATTAAAAATGTTAGCTTCTAGTTATTTTATGCAAGATGCTTTAAGTATTGCAAAAATTGATTATGACAAAAAAAATATTAAGATTAACGAAGAGGATTTAAAAAAGCTTTGGAATGAACATAAAGAAGATTATAAAACTAAAAAAATATATGAAATTTCAACTTATTTTTTGCCAGTTAGCAATGAGAAAATTGACGACAAAGAATTAGAAAAATTTTATAATCAAGATGAAAATAAACTAAAATATAAAGATTTTGCAGGTAAAGTGATGGATTTTCAGTCTGCTAAAAATGAAGTTGCTAAAGATTACGCCTTAATGCAACTAAAGAATGTGGCTAATGCTAAATTTTTAGATTTAAAAAATGGGAAAGATAATTTTCAAAAAGATCAAAATATTAGTGAATCTGATGTTTATTATCCAATTGATCTTTTGAGTAAAGCTAAAAATGGAGATGTTTTACGGCCAGCACCTTATAATAACGGATATATCATAGTTAAACTAAATAAAGTAGATCCTATAAGAAATAAAACTTTTGAAGAAGCTAGAGAAGAAGTTTTACCTATGTATTTAAGCGAACAAACTAGAAAAAATTTAGAAGAAAAAGCTAAAAATAGTTTAGTAAATTTTAAAGGCGATGATATAGGCTTTGTAAGTCGAGATAGTTCTCGCGAGAGTGTAAAGGTTAGCGATAAAATATTAAACGATTCTGAATTTGCTTATTTTTTAATGAATGTATTTAATACTGATCAAAATAGTTCTTATGTGGTCATTAATGACAATAAAGCAATATTATATAAAATAAATAAACAAAAATTAGATATGAACTCCGATAAATTTGAACAATACAAAACTATGCTTGAACAAAATTTGCAAAATTTAAAAGCAAATGAGCTTAAGCAAGAACTTGTTGATGAACTTAAAAAGATATATCCGATAAAAATTTATTATAAAGGGAATTGATTTTGAATATATTAGGAATTGACTTAGGCTCAACCCAGACTTGTGCCATTATTGCTCAAAAAGATGAAGATGGATTAAAAATTATTGGTTTTTCCAAGTCGAAAACCAACGGGGTTAAAAAAGGTGCCATTACCAATATAGAGCTTGCTTCTAAATCTATTGAAGAGGCTGTTAGAAGTGCTGAGATGATGAGCGGAGTTCATTATGATAGGGTTGTGGTATCTATATCAGGTGCTTATACTAAAAGCGTTGATAGCATAGGTGTTGTTAATATTCCAAATCATGAAATAGGCATTAAAGAAATTCATCGTGCTGTAAGTACAGCTAAGCATACTGCCAATCTACCAAGTGGTTATGAAATTATCCATGTTTTGCCTTATAATTTTAAGGTTAATGATCTTGAACATGTTGATGATCCTTTGGGAATGAGTGGTAATCGTTTAGAAGTTTCAACCCATATAGTGATTTCACAAGAATCTCATATTAAAAATCTTAAGAAAGCAGTTGAATTAGCTGATTTAAGAGTGGATAATATAGTTCTTTCAGGATATGCTTCAGCTATAGCTTGTTTAGATGATAGCGAAAAGGAATTAGGTGCTGTTTTGATTGATATGGGTGGAGCGATTTGTGATATGGTTGTTCATACTGGAAATTCAATTAGATATAATGATTGTTTGCAAATTGGCTCGATTAATATCACCCAAGATTTATCAATGGCATTGCATACACCTTTAAAAGAAGCAGAAAAAATCAAGCTTAATTATGCAGCTCTTTCACAACAGCCTAATACCCTTATACAAATCCCTTCAATGGGTGATGAAAGAAAAGTTAATGAAGTTTCTTTGGATATTATTTCAAACGTAATTTATGCAAGAGCGGAAGAAACTTTGATGATTTTGGCAAAAATCTTAAGTGATAATCGTTATGCCAATGCTATAGGTGGCGGAGTTGTTTTAACAGGTGGAATGACTAAGTTAGCAGGTATTGATGAGCTAGCTCCTGCAACATTTGATAATCGCTCAGTTAGACTGGCTACTGCAAGAAAAGATTTGATTACTGGTTTTAGTGAAATTTTTAATGATCCTGAAAATACTTGTGCTATAGGACTTTGTTTATATGGAGCGGGATATTTTACGCCTTATGAACTTGATTCTAATGAGAAATTAAGATATAAAGGGGAAATTGAAAATTTTAATCGTCAAATTAAACAAGATATTGTTTTGCAAAAAGATACAGAAAGTGAAATAAAATCTGATTTTTTTGATGAAAATTTGCAAGAAAATGATACAATTGCAATACAAGAACAATTAGATTTTAAAGAGCCAAAAGAAAAAAAACCTAGTGTTTTTTCAAATATCTGGCATAAAATTATGAATCAATTTTAACAAGGAGAAATTTTTATGAGTGAATTTTTAGTAGAAGAAATGCAACATAATAAAGGTGCAAAAATTAAGGTTATAGGCTGCGGTGGCGGTGGCGGTAATATGATTAACCATATGGTTAAAATGGGATTAAATGATCTTGATTTAATTGCAGCGAATACTGATGCACAAGCTATTTCAATTTCATTAGCAAAAACTAAAATTCAACTTGGCGAGAAAAAAACTAAAGGTTTGGGCGCTGGTATGCTTCCTGAAGTAGGTGCAGAAAGTGCTAGAGAAAGTTTTGAAGAAATAAAAGCAAGTCTTAGTCAAAGTGATATTGTATTTATTGCTTCAGGTTTTGGTGGAGGTACTGGAACGGGTGCCACTCCAGTTATTGCACAAGCAGCTAAAGAGATTGGAGCTTTAACTGTTTCTGTTGTAACTATGCCTTTTGCATTCGAAGGAAAACAAAGAAAAAAACTTGCTGAAAGCGGTCTCCTTGAGCTTAAAAAAGAAAGTGATTCTATTCTTGTAATTCAAAATGAAAAATTATTGAGCATTATTGATAAAAAAGCAGGCATTAAAGATGCTTTTAGGTTGGTTGATGATATTTTAGCTCGTGCTGTAAAAGGTATGGTGTCTATCTTGCTTGATAATGGAGATATTAATGTTGACTTTGCGGATGTAAGAACCATCATGAGTCATCGCGGACTCGCGCTTATGGGTGTTGGTAGTGCTAGCGGTGAAAATGCTATAGAAGAGGCTCTTTCAAACGCTATAGAATCTCCTTTGCTTGATGGAATGGATATTAAAGGTGCCAAGGGAGTTATTTTACATTTTAAAACAAGTTCTAATTGCTCTTTGTTTGAAATTTCGGCAGCAGCAAATAGTATACAAGAAATTGTTGATGAAAATGCTAAGATTATTTTTGGTTCTACCACAGATGATAGCATGGAAGATAGAGTTGAAGTAACTATTATTGCGACAGGGTTTGAAGATAAAGATACAGTAGCTAAAAAATCTACCGAAGAAGCTCAAGCTTCTAAGAAAAATCCTTATTTAAGTCTTAAAAAGGTAAGTGGTGGTTACGATGAAGAGATAATGGCGCAAATTGAAACACCAACTTTCTTGCGTCGTCAAATGGATTAAAATTGATTTTTAAAGCAAGATTGAGTCAAATCTTGCTTTTTATAGTTTAAAATTCTCTCCTAATAATCTTTCAAATATTTATTTTTCTTTGTTTTTAAAAGTTGGAACACTCTTTGCTTTTATAGTTATAAAATCTTAAATTTATAGGTGAAAATATGCAAAATGGATATTATCAAGCAACTGGCGGAATGGTAACTCAGTTTAATAAACTTGATGTGATTACTAATAATCTTGCCAATATCAATACAAGTGGATATAAAAGAGATGATGTGGTTATTGCAGATTTTAAAAGGATTTTTAAAGAAACTCAGGATGAGTTGCCTATAGAAAATCACACAAGAGATGCATCTCGTTTTGTAAATACTACAATAGATGGCATCCCGCAAGTTTCTCAAGAATATACGGATTTTAGCCTAGGTTCTTTAAAGGCCACAAACAATCCTTTGGATTTGGCAATGACTAGAGAAGATGCTTTTTATTTGGTTCAGACCAAAGATGGAGAAGTAAGATTAACCAAAGATGGAAATTTTCAACTTAATGATGAGGGTTATTTGGTAAATAAGCAAGGATACAAGGTATTAAGTAGTGATTATTTTAATAATCCTCAGAATGCTGGCATACGCATTCCTAATGGTGCTGTTCAAATTAGCGTTGATAAAAACGGAAGCATTGAAGTTGATGGAGCTCAAAATGCAAGATTATTTGTAGCACAAGTAGATGATATAAGAGCTTTGCAAAAAGATGGGGATAATGTCTATAAAATAGATGATCTAACCCGTATTAGAGATTTGAAAAACTCCAATGCTATTCGCCAAGGTTTTTCTCAGGGATCAAATGTTAATCCAGTTACTGAAATGGTAGGACTGATTGAAGCAAACAGAATGGTAGAAATGTATCAAAAAGTTATGACAGCTCATATGGATGACTTAAATCAAGAAGCTATCAATAAGCTTGCAGCTGTTAAATAATTTAAAATAAAATGAAAAAGGATTCAAGATGATGAGATCACTTCATACTGCTGCTACAGGAATGGTAGCGCAGCAAACACAAATTGATGTTACTTCCAATAACATCGCCAATGTTAATACAGCAGGTTTTAAGAAAAGTCGTGCAGAATTTGCTGATCTTATGTATCAAGTTATGAAGTATGCAGGAACTTCAACTTCAGCTACTACTCTTTCTCCTTCGGGTATAGAAGTGGGTGTGGGTGTGCGTCCAACAGCGGTAACTAAAGTTTTTACTGAAGGAAATTTAAAATCAACAAGTACTGATGGTCTTGATATGGCTATTGCAGGCAATGGGTTTTTTCAAATACAACTTCCTGATGGCACTATAGGATATACTAGAAATGGGCAATTTACAAAAGATAATGAAGGTAATATTGTAAATTCAGACGGTTATAGACTTTTACCTGAAATGACAATACCTGAAGGTGCAACAGCAATTAATGTTGCTACAGATGGAACCGTTTCTGTAATGTTACCAGGGGAGCAACAAGAAACTCAAATTGGCCAAGTGGAGCTAGTTCAGTTTATAAATCCAGCGGGTCTTCATTCTATGGGTGATAATCTTTATCTTGAAACAGGAGCAAGTGGTGCACCTGTTGCGGGTATAGCAGGGCAAGATGGACTTGGAACCATAAGACATGGATTTATAGAACTTAGTAATGTTCAGCTTGTTGAAGAAATGACAGATCTTATCACAGGACAAAGGGCTTATGAAGCGGGTTCTAAGGCAATTACAACAAGTGATGATATGCTAGGAATTGTAAATCAGCTTAAGCGATAGTTGATATAAAATAAATAATTTTTAATTCTTTTTTAGTTTAATGGCGTGTTAAACGCCATTAAATTTTTTAGCAAGAGTAGCAAGTTTTAAATTCATAAGCAGTTGGACGAGCTTCTACTGGCCAAACTTGTGTTTCAAATTTTAAATGCTGATAGTCATCGATAAAAATATCGCTCATTACAGGTTTTAAATAAGAATTATGTCGGATTAAAGCTTCTAAACTTCCTCTTAGAGTATGCGGTAATTGCTCTATCCCTTTTTCACGTATTTCATCCAAAGTAAGATCAAATAAATTTTCATCCATAGGACCTACAGGAATGGTTTTATTTTTGACTCCATCAAGACCTGCCATTAAAAGACTAACAAAAGCTAAATAAGGATTGGCAGTGCTATCAGGGAAGCGAATTTCTATGCGAGCTGAATTTTTACCTATGCCATAAGGAACGCGACAACTTGCTGATCTGTTTTGACAAGAATAAGTTAAAATACAAGGAGCTTCAAAGCCAGGAACTATTCTTTTGTAAGAGTTGGAACTTGGATTTGTAAAAGCTGCGACACTTCTAGCATTTTTTAAAATTCCACCTATATAATTTATAGCAGTTTGACTAAGTCCACTGTATCCATCTTTATCGTAAAATAAATTTACCCCATCTTTCCATAAGCTCATATGAACATGCATACCATTGCCATTATCTCCGTATAAAGGTTTTGGCATAAAAGTGACAGTTTTGCCATTTAAATGAGCTACCATTTTTACAACATATTTATAAATTTGAACATTGTCAGCTGCTTCTACAAGCGTGCCAAAATTTACTCCTATTTCAGCTTGTCCTTGTGCAACTTCATGATGATGAACAAAAGTTTTAAGGCCTACTTTTTCAAGAGTTTGAACCATTTCAGAACGAATATCTACTAAAGAATCAATTGGCTGAACTGGAAAATATCCACCTTTGTTTCTTGGCCTGTGTCCAGTATTGTAGCTATCAGTAAATTCTCTATCATCATTCCACTCTCCTTCTTCGGTATCAACTTCATACTTAGAACAATGAGTAGTATCAACTATTTTTACACTATCAAAAACAAAGAATTCATTTTCTGGTCCAAAGTAAGCAATATCAGCTATGCCACTATTTTTAAGGTATTCCATTGCTTTTTTTGCTATGCTTCTTGGACATTTTTCATACATTTGTCCTTTGTAAATATCATACACATCACAAAACACTATGATAGTAGGGTCAGCTGTAAAAGGATCTAAAAAAGCACTTTGTACATCAGGTTTTAAAATCATATCTGATTTTTCTATAGGTTGCCATCCATGGATTGAGCTTCCATCAAATGGAATACCAGTTTGAAATGTTTCTTCATTGATTGCATGAAGATTATAGGTAATATGATGCCAAGTTCCTATCATATCTGTAAAACGAAAATCAACAAAAAGCACTTCATTTTGTTTGCAAAATTTGAAAAAATCATCTATATTATTAACAAATTTTCCCATATTTTTACTCCTTTTATGTAATTAAATTTATAAAATTATATCATAAAATTTTTAATTAAGATTTAATTAATATATTTTTTTTAATAAATTTAAAATTTAATTTAAAAAGATTAAAAAATAAAAATTTATATTTTTGTTTTAGATAAAATTGATTATAATTTTGAGCAATTATTGAAAATCTAGATTTAAAAAAAGGAAAAAAATGACTCAAGAAGAGCTTGATGCTTTGATGAATGGTGATGTTGATCTTGATTCAGAGAAAGAAGCAGAGGTAAAAACCGAAGAATCGAATACCGAAGAAGATGCTTTGATGTTAGAAGATGTCAAAATAGCTGATTACAAACCTAATCCTAGCGTGGTATGGCCACCACCCCCACCAAATCAGGAGCATAAAGTTGTACATCAGTTAGATGATGTTACAAAAGATAGCGAGCTTAAAGCAACGGAAATGATGGATAAGCTTGAAAGTATTAATAATTTTTTTGCGGATTCTGAAAGTTTACTCAAAGAAATAAATAAAGTAATAGAAAAAAATATTGATATTTTTTCTAAACTTAGTGAAAAATTTCCTAATGTGGAAAGTTTCAGTGAAGCTTTAGAATTAAACAATCAAGCTAAAAAAAGTTCCAAGGAGATTGTCGGAAATCTTCAAAGCGGACAAGATGAAGTGATGATGGCAATGGATGCAATGCAGTATCAAGATATACATCGTCAAAAAATCGAACGTGTTATTAATGTAATGCGTGCTTTAAGCCGTTATATGAGTTCTTTATTTGAAGGTAAAATTGATGATAAAAAACGTGTAAGTTCTGCAGTGCATATTGAAGGTGATAGTACTGCCGATGTTGTAAGTAATGATGATATAGAAGCTTTAATTGCAAGTTTAGGGCAAAAATGATCATTCCTGAAATAGTAGCTCCTGCAGGAAATTTCACAAAATTAAAAATTGCTTTAGCTTACGGCGCAGATGCGGTTTATGCGGGTGTGAATAATTTTTCTTTAAGATCACGCACCGCAAGAGAATTTAATTATGAAAGTTTTGAAGAAGCTATTAAATATACCCATAAGTGTGGTAAGAAAATTTATGTTACTTTAAATGGTTTTCATTTGAGTTCTCAAATTGAAGGTTTAAAAAGACATATATTAAAATTACGTGAGATGAAACCCGATGCTTTTATTGTAGCTTCTGTTGGAGCTATGCGTCTTGTTAAAGAACTTGCACCTGAAATTTCTTTACATGTTTCTACTCAGGCAAATATTTTAAATTATTTAGATGCTCAAGTTTATAAGGATATGGGTGCTAAAAGGGTTGTAATTGCCAGAGAATTAGGGCTTAAAGACGCTAAAGCTTTAAAGGAAAATTGCGATATTGAACTTGAAGCTTTTGTGCATGGTTCTATGTGTTTTGCTTATTCAGGGCGTTGTTTAATAAGCTCTGTGCAAAGTGGAAGAATGAGTAATCGTGGATCTTGTGCAAATGATTGCAGATTTAATTATGAGCTTTATGCTAAAAATCCAGAAAATGGTACTTTATTTCGTTTAGAAGAAGATGAAAATGGTACTCATGTGTTTAATTCTAAGGATTTAAATCTTTGTTCTTATATAGAAAAAATCATGCAAGAAAATTGTATCAGTGCTTTTAAAATAGAAGGGCGTACTAAAAGCGAATATTATGTTGCGCTTACAACAAGGACTTATAAAATGGCCATACAAGATGCTTTAGAGGGTAAATTTGAGTCAAGTAAGTATGAAAAAGAGATTGCTACGCTTAAGAATCGTGGTTTTACAGATGGCTATCTTGTTTCGCGTCCTTTAGAAAAAACCGACACGCAAAATCATAATACAAGCATAGAAGAAGGTTCTCATCAAGTACATGCTATAAGCGAAGATGGAAGCTTTTTTAAATGTAAAGGGAAAATCGTTTTAAACACGCCTTATGAAATTTTAGCTCCTTTAGGCGATGTGATTCAAACTTGCGATAATGAACTAGGTAAAATTTATCAAAAAGAGGATAGATATTTTATAGAGTTTAAAAAACTCATTGCTAAAAACAATAAAGAATTTAGCGAAATTCATAGCGGTAATGAACATGAAATCCAATTACCAAATAAAATCAGTGCATTAAGTTTTTTAAGAAAGGAAATATAGATGAATTTTGTTTCTATTTTAATGGGAAGCAAGAGTGATTATGAGACTATGAAAGAGGCTGCTAAAACTTTAGAAAGTTTTGGGGTAAAGTATGAACTTATCATTTCATCAGCTCATCGTAGTCCAAAAAGAACAAAAGAGTATATTGCAAATGCTGAAGAAAAAGGTGCGAAGGTTTTTATAGCAGCAGCTGGAATGGCAGCGCATTTAGCTGGAGCTGTTGCAGCTTATACAACAAAACCTGTTTTAGGAGTGCCTATGCCAGGAAGTAATCTTGCAAGTATGGATTCTTTGTTTTCTACGGTGCAAATGCCTAGTGGAATTCCTGTAGGAACTTTAGCTATTGGTAAGGCTGGAGCGATCAATGCTGCTTATTTGGCTATGCAAATTTTAGCTATTTATGATGTTGATTTAGCACAAAAGCTTAAAGAAGATCGTCTTGAAAAAGAAAAAAAACTTGTATCTGATTCAAAAGAAGTAGAAGTTTTATTATAAGGGATAAAAATGCAAACCTATCTTGAACTTGAAGAATTTTGTAAACTTGTGCATTTAAATGAAGATGTGGTTAAGGGTATGATGGCCAATGGGGCTTTAAATTTTAAAGAAGAAGAGGGTAAAATTTACATCGAAGCTCATCAAGGTACTTTTAGTGTAGTACCTAGTTCTGCAAAATCTCAAACTGCAATGGTAAATTCAATGACTTTAGCAGGAGAAAGTTTTGTTGAAAAAACAATAGGAACTATTTTAAATTTGCATGAAAAAGTTTTAGATGCTAAAGATGAAACACTTGAAGCATTAAAAAATGAGAATAAATTTTTAAAAGACGCCCTTTATTCTATGCAAGAACTTTATGATGAAGATAGAAAAACTATAGAAACCTTAAACAATGAGCTAAAACATGCGCGTGAAGAGATAGAATTTCTCAAGCGTAAATATAAATTAATGTGGAGTAAAACCGCAGAAATTTTTGGAGCTAAGACAGAGCCTGATTTGGAAATGAATAAAAATTTAGAAAAACCTATTGAAAATATGGAACAATAAAGAGAGATACAATGACTTTTTCACAAATGATACTTAATTTACAAAATTATTGGCAAGAGCAAGGTTGTGCGATTATGCAACCTTATGATATGCCAGCAGGTGCAGGAACCTTTCATCCAGCAACTTTTTTAAGAAGTTTAGGAAAAAAACCTTGGGCAGCTGCTTATGTGGCTCCAAGCAGAAGGCCTGCTGATGGACGTTATGGTGAAAATCCCAATCGCTTAGGTGCTTATTATCAATTTCAAGTTTTAATTAAACCTAGTCCTGATAATATCCAAGAATTGTATCTTAAAAGTCTTGAAAATTTAGGTTTTGATTTAAAAAGTCATGATATTCGTTTTGTTGAAGATAATTGGGAGAGTCCAAGTTTGGGTGCTTGGGGTTTAGGCTGGGAAGTATGGCTTGATGGCATGGAAGTCACTCAATTTACTTATTTTCAGCAAGTTGGTGGTATAGCAGTAGATTTAGTAAGTGCTGAAATTACCTATGGTCTTGAAAGAATAGCCATGTATCTTCAAAATGTTGATAATGTTTATGATGTAGTTTGGAGTGAATTTAATGGAGAAAAAATTAAATACGCAGATGTGCATAAGCAAAGTGAATATGAATTTAGTAAATACAATTTTGAAGTAAGTGATATTAAAATCTTAAATGAGCAGTTTGAAAACTCTTACAAAGAATGTAAAAATATTTTAGAACAAGGATTGGCTTTGCCTGCTTATGATTATTGTATGCTTGCTGCACATACTTTTAATCTTTTGGATGCAAGAGGAGCAATTTCTGTAGCACAAAGACAAGATTATATGTTAAAAATTCGTGAACTTTCAAAAAATTGTGCTGAAATTTATAAGAAAAATTTAAATGAAGCTGAGTGAAATTTATAATTTTTTAGATCAATTAAGTCCCTTTAATATCCAAGAATCATGGGATAATAGTGGAATTTTGCTTGGAGATAAGGATGGTGAAATTTCAACTGTTTATTTAAGCTTAGATATTGATGAAAATATTATTAAAGAAGCGAGTGAAAATTCTTTAATTATCACACATCACCCTTTGATATTTAAAGGTTTAAAAGATTTATATGACAAGACTTATCCTAGGGCTTTTATTAAAGAAATGATTTGTAAAAATATTTCTTTAATCAGTATGCATACAAATTATGATTTAAGTCATTTAAATACTTATTTTACGGAAGAAATTTTAGGTTTTAAAATTTTTTTTAAAGACGAATTTTTAATTTATGTAGAAAATTCTATGTCTTTTGAAACTTTGTGTGACTGGGTGAAAAAAAAGTTAAATTTACAAATTTTACGTGTAAGCGATTGTGGTAAAAAAGACATTAAGCGTATTGCTATATGTACTGGAAGTGGCGGGGATTTAATTTATAAAGTAGATGCAGATTGTTTTTTAAGTGGAGATTTTAAATATCATCAAGCTTTAGAGGCGCTTAGCAATCAAATCAGTCTTATTGATTTAGGTCATTTTGAAAGTGAGAGATATTTTTCTCAATGTTTAGCAAAAGACTTGAAAAATTTGCCACTACAAGTTATAATAACAGTTTCAAAAAATCCATTTCAATATTTTTAAGGAAAATAAATGAATAAATATCTCGAACAATTAGTGCTTTTATCAAAAATAGATCAAGAAATTGATAGTTATGAACCAAAAATAGACAGTATTAATAGGACTTTAAAAGATGCTGAGTTAAAAATAGGAAAAATCAACACAGATTTAGAAAAAATCGATGAAGAAATCAAAGATATAGAAAATCAAAAAGTGCAAAATAATGCTCATATTTCTGAGTTTTCAGCAAAAATTAAAGAGCTTTCTAAAAAAAGTGGCGCAGTAAAAACAGAAAAAGAAGCTAATGCTTTAAAAATTGAAGAAGATATTGCAAAAGAGCAATTGGACGCTGCAAATGATGAGATTGTAAGACTGGATAAAATTTTAGAGAATAAAGAAACTTATAAAAAAGAACTCGAAGAAGAAAAAATCAAACAAGAGCAAAATATTAATGAGATTAGAGTAAGTATTAAATCTGAAATGGAAGTTCTTGAAAAAGATAGAATGAGTGTTTATGATAAAAAAACCAAACTTGTGGGCGAGATGAATCAAAAAGTTCTAAGTTTTTATGAGAAAATTCGCAAATGGGCGAAAAATACTGCTGTAGTACCCGTTAAGAAACAAGCATGCTATGGATGTTTTATGAAAATTTACGATAAGACCTATCTATCTGTTGTAAAAGGCGAAGAGATTGTAACTTGTCCTCATTGTGGAAGAATTCTTTATAAAGAGCAAGAAGAACAAAATTGATCTTTTTTTATTATTTTTTAACTTGGACGGCATTTTTATTTTGTGCTGTCTTTATTCTTTTGCTTTCTTTTTTAAAATCCAAATACAAAACTAGTTTAAAATCCCGATTTTTTCTTTATAAAAATTTACATCAAGAAAAAGCTGATGTACATTTTCATGCTTGTTCTTACGGGGAGGTAAGAAGTATTAAAACTTTGGTTTTGAAATTTGATTCAAGAATAACTACTATTACTCAAACAGGTTTTGAATGTGCAAAAGAATTTTGTAAAAAGGTAAATTATCTTGCTTTTGAAAATTTTTTGCCTTTTTGGCTTAAGCCTTGCAAGGTTTTGGTAATTTTTGAAGCAGAATATTGGCTTATGCTTGTTTTTATGGCACGTATTTATAAGGCTAAGATTATTTTGCTTAATGCGAGAATATCTGATAAGTCTTATCATTCTTATCAAAGATTTTCTTTTTTTTATAAAAAAATTTTTTCTTATATTGATGAAGTTTTTGCTCAAAGTGATTTAGATAAAGCAAGACTTGAAAGTTTGGGAGCTAAAAATGTTAAAATTTTTAAAAATATTAAGGCAAATTTAGAAATTAAAAATAATAAAATTTATACCAAACCTAAGGAAAAACTTATCATTTTTGCCAGTACTCATAAGGATGAAGAAGAGCTTTTGCTTGATCATTTTAAACTAGAAGAAAATGAAAAACTCATTATCGCCCCACGACACCCTGAACGTTTTAAAGAAGTTGAAAATTTGCTTTTAAACAAAGGTTTAGAATTTGAAAAATTTAGTTCTTTAAAAGATGAAAATAAGAAATTTTCTAAAAAAATTTTGCTTTTAGATGCTTTAGGGGAGCTTGTAAATTTTTATGCAATTTCTGATGTTGTTGTGCTTGGAGGTTCTTTCATAGAAGGCATAGGAGGACACAATCCTATAGAAGCGGCATATTTTGATAATGTATTAATCAGCGGGAAATTTATTCACAATCAAAAGGTTTTGTTTGAAGAAGTGGAAAATGTATATTTTTGTGAAAAATTAAAAGATTTAAATGATAAAATTCATTATTTAAATTTAAAAGCTAAAATTTCCAAAAAAGAAAATTTAGATCTTATCGTACAAACCATACAAAAGGGAATTGATGCAAGAAAAAGCTTATAAACTCTTAGCTTTGCAAGAAAAAATTTCAAATCGTGAAGCTAAAGATTTGATTGATAAGGGTTGTGTTTTTTCACATGGAAAAAAAGTTGTGGTTGCTAGAGCTTTGATGAGCGATAAGGCAAGATTTAATGTGATTAAAACCAAAAATCCTCAAATTATTTTTGAAGATGATAAGATTATTGCTATTAATAAACCTTATGCTTATGTGAGTGAAGACTTGGAGAAAAAATTTAATGCCAAGCTTTTAAATCGTTTAGATAAAGAAACAAGCGGTGTGATTTTGCTTTGCAAAGATGAAGATTTTAGAAAGCTTTGTATAGAAGAATTTAAAAAGCACAGAGTTTATAAAAGTTATATTGCGGTTTTAGATGGGGTTTTGGCTGAAGAGGTTGAAGTGAACGAGCCTATTTTTACTATAAAAGCAAAAGGCGGGGCGTTAAGTAAAGTTTCAAAAGATGGTTTAAGTGCCTTAAGTATCATTACTCCTATTATGATACAGTCAAAAAAAACCTTAGCAAAAATAATCATTCAAACAGGTAGAACTCATCAAATCAGAGTACATGCTAAATTTATAAAACATGGTGTTATAGGCGATGAAAAATATGCTAAAATTTCAAGCGATAGAATGTATTTGCATAGCTATGAAATTAAAATTTTTGATTATCATTTTAAGGCTAATTTAGATAGTGGTTTTACAAAATTTGGCTTTGAGATAAAAAATTTAGATTTTTAAAGCCATTTAAGAAAAAATTTTGTATAATGCAAGGTTTAATTTAAAAATTTTATAGAAAGGTGATAAAGTGTTTGAGTTAGTCAGCGAATCTTTTAAATCAGCGATTAATAAATTACGTTTTGTTGATGATGAAAAAGCACTTAAGAACGCTTTAGAAACCTTAAAAAAAGCTCTTTTAAAAGCAGATGTTCATCATAAGGTAACTAAAGAGCTTTTGACTTTAATAGAAGAAGATGTAAAACAAAATGGCATAGGTCAAAAACAATTTTTAAATGCCATTAAAATAAATTTAGAAAATATTTTAAGTGTCAATGGCAAAAATCAAGGTTTTGTTTTTGCTTCTAAACCCCCAACAGTAGTTCTAATGGCAGGTTTGCAAGGGGGCGGTAAGACTACAAGCACTATCAAACTCGCAAATTATTTAAAATTACGCAATAAAAAAGTCTTAGTTGCAGCTTGTGATTTGCAGCGTTTAGCAGCGGTGGAGCAACTAAGACAACTTTGTGAAGCTAATGAAATTGAACTTTTCTTTATAGAAAATGAAAAAGATCCTATTAGAGTTGCTAAAGAGGCTTTAAAAAAGGCTGAAAGTTCCATGGTGGATGTTTTGCTTGTGGATACTGCTGGACGTTTGGCTATAGATGAGGCTTTGATGAATGAATTAAAAGCAGTTAAGAATGTTTTAAATCCTGATGAGATTTTCTATGTTGCTGATGCAATGAGTGGTCAAGATGGGGTTAAGACTGCGGCTAGTTTTAATGAAGCTTTGAATATCAGCGGGGTAATTTTATCAAAATTTGATGCAGATACTAAAGGTGGAGTAGCCTTGGGTATAGCAAAACAAATCGGTATTCCTTTAAGATTTATTGGTGTAGGTGAAAAAGTAGCAGATTTAGAAGTTTTTATACCAGATCGTATAGTAAGTCGCATTATGGGCGAGGGTGATTTGGCTACTTTAGCTGAAAAAACTGCTGCAGTGATTGATGAAAAAGAAGCTAAAAAACTCAATCAAAAAATCAAAAAAGGGGAATTTAATTTTAATGATTTTCTTAACCAAATGGAAAGTATTAAAAAATTAGGAAGTATGAAGTCTTTAATCGGTATGATACCAGGACTTGGTGGAATGGCAAATGCGGTAAAAGATATAGATTTGGATAATTCTAAAGAAATTATACACATTAAAGCAATGATTTCTTCAATGACTCCAAAAGAAAGAGAAAATCCTGATTTATTAAATAATGCTAGAAAGCGTCGTATAGCAGAGGGAGCAGGTCTTTCTCAGGTAGAAGTCAATCGTTTTTTAAAACAATTTAGCAATGCAGCAAAACTTGCAAAAAGATTTTCAGGTAAAAAAGGAATGGAGAGTTTGACACAAATGATGAGTCAAGCTAGAAGACAGTTTTAAATTTTATTTATAAATACTTTTTATAGTATCTATAAATAAAATTTTTAATTTTTTAAGGAGTATAAATGACAGTTATTAGACTTACAAGAATGGGTAGAACTAAAAGACCATTTTATCGTATTGTAGTTACGGACAGTAGAAAACGTCGTGATGGTGGTTGGATAGAAAGTATTGGGTATTATAATCCTATGGTAGAACCTGAAGTAATTAAAGTTGATGCAGAGCGTTTAGCTTATTGGAAAAGCGTTGGTGCAAAACTTAGCGATAAAGTTGCTTCTATCACTAGCAAATAATCATGGTAGAGAATTTTCTTAGAGAATACGCAAAATTAATTGCAGATTATCCTGAACAGATTGATACTCAAAAAATTGAATTAAGTGAAAATTTTTTTGAGATTGTTCTTTTTGCACATAAGGTTGATACAGGTAAGCTTATAGGTAAAAATGGAAAAATGATCAATGCTATAAAAACTGTAATCTCTGCTTATAAGAGCAAGGATGCAAGTTCTTATAGAGTAACGGTAAAAGCACTTGAGTGAAAAAGATTTTGTTCAAGTTGCAAAACTTGGTAAAACTGTGGGTCTTAAGGGTTATGTAAAATTGCATAACCTGAGCGACTTTTCTTCTCAATTTAAAAAAGATGCTACTTTTTTTATAAAAAACACTAAAGAAATGTTAAAGATTAAGCATTATAATACAAGCAATTCTACTGTTTTATTTGAAAATTATGAAGATATAGAAAAGGCCAAAGAATTAACTAATCTTATTCTTTTTCAGAGTATCGAGAAAAGTAGACAAACTTGTAAATTAAAAAAAGATGAGTTTTTTTATTTTGATATTTTAGAGTGTGAAGTTTTTGAAGAAGATAAGAGATTAGGTAAAGTGGTTGATATCTTGGAAACTGGAGCTTCTTATTTATTTGAAATTCAAAGTGATGAAAAATGGGTTGAAAAAAAATATCCTAAAATATTTTTTATTCCATATTTAGATAAATTTGTTAAAAATATAGATATAGAAAAACGACAGATTTTTTGCACGCAAGATGCTTTTTTAATTTTAGAAAATTCATGAAATTTAGCTTCGTTTCTTTGTTCCCTAGTCTTATGGAATTTTACTTTCAAGATTCTATACTTGCAAGAGCAAAAGAAAAAAAACTTTTCGAACTTAATTTTTATAATCCAAGAGATTTTTCTAAAAATTCCTATCATAAAGTCGATGATTATAAAATAGGTGGTGGAGCTGGACTTTTGATGCAAGCTGAACCTATGTATGAGGTGTTAAGAAGTATTCAAGAAAAAAAAGAAAATCCCTATTTTATTTTTTTAAATCCAAGTGGTAAAACCTTTAA
The DNA here is from genome assembly GCF_004378835.1 of Campylobacter sp. CH246. Taxonomy (NCBI): domain Bacteria; kingdom Pseudomonadati; phylum Campylobacterota; class Epsilonproteobacteria; order Campylobacterales; family Campylobacteraceae; genus Campylobacter; species Campylobacter sp. CH246. Next base: position 27,108 of record NZ_RYYA01000002.1, on the reverse strand, counting down.
TCAAAAAGACGCCAAACGCTTAAGTAAAAAAGAACATATAGTTTTTGTATGTGGGCGCTATGAAGGTATAGATGAAAGAGTGCTTGAAATTTTTGCGAATGAAGTTTTTAGTATAGGGGATTTTATTTTAACAGGAGGAGAATTACCTGCGCTTGTAATGTGTGATGCGATTTTAAGAAATGTTAACGGTGTTTTAGGAAATATGGAAAGTTTGGAAGAAGAAAGCTTTGAAAACAATTTACTCGAAGCGCCTGCTTTTTCAAAACCTTTTATTTTTGAGAAAAAAAATAAAAAATTTTATACTCCTTCAGAGTTTTTAAAGGGTAATCACGCTAGAATTGCAAGTTTAAAAACTACTTTGGCGTCTTGCAAAACGAAATTTTTTCGTCCAGATTTATTTTTAGAGCATGAACGCAAAAAATAAGGGATTTTTTATGAAAAATAAATATATAGAACAATTTGAAGCAAAACAAATTGAAGGTAAAAATGTTCCAGATTTTCGTGCTGGTGATACTTTAAAGCTTGCAATTCGCATCAAAGAAGGAGATAAAACAAGAATCCAAAATTTTGAGGGTATTTGTATTGCTAGAAGAGGTAATGGCGTAAGTGAAACTTTTATCGTGCGTAAAATTGGCGCTAATAATGTTGGCGTTGAGAGAATTTTCCCTATTTATAGTGAAAGTTTAGAAAGTATTACTGTTTTGCGTCGTGGTCGTGTACGCCGTGCAAGATTATTCTACTTAAGAGATAGACGTGGTAAAGCAGCGCGTATTAAAGAGCTTAAAAAATAATTTATAATTATTTTCTATTATAAGTCTAACAATTAAATAATTATAATTAATTTATAATTATTATTTATTTGATTTTAATTATTAATAATACTCTTGTATAATATTTCTTGTAAATATTATACAAGGAGAGAAAATGTTTTCTATTAAAAAAACTTTATTAATACTAGCAAGCGTGCCAATGTTTTTGAGTGCTACTGAATATCAATTAAGTACTCATGTCTTGGATATTACTTCTGGACAACCTGCTCCTAAAGTAAAAGTTGAGCTTTATAAGTTGGAAGCAAATCAACAGTGGAAAAAAGTAAGTGAAGAATTTACCGAAGAAAATGGTAGAATAGGAGATTTATTACCATATGAAAAAGCTGAAAATAGGGCTTTTGGAATTTATAAGCTTAAATTTTTTACAAAAGACTATTACATATCACACAAAATAAATACTTTTTATCCTTTTGTAGAGGTAAGTTTTGAGCTTTCTAAAGATCAGAAACATTATCATGTTCCAATAACCCTTTCTCCTTTTGGTTATTCAACTTATAGAGGAAGCTGATAAATAAAACGAAAGAAAAAACCATGTGGGCTAAGAATTCTTGGAAAAACTATCCTATAAAACAGCAACCTATCTATCCAGATCAAGAGGAAATGAATAGAGTTTTAGCAAGACTTGAGAAACTTCCTCCTTTGGTTTTTGCTGGAGAAGTGAGAAATCTTCAAAAGTCTTTAGCAAGAGTTTGTAAAAAAGAAGCTTTTTTACTTCAAGGTGGAGATTGCGCTGAAAGTTTTGAAAATTTTGGCGCTGTAAATATCCGTGATATGTTTAAAATTTTACTTCAAATGGCTATAGTGCTTACATTTGCTGGTGGATGCCCTGTTATAAAAATTGGTCGTATTGCAGGGCAGTTTGCTAAGCCAAGAAGTAGTGATTTTGAAGAGTTAAATGGTATAAGTCTTCCTAGTTATCGTGGTGATATTATTAATGGTTTTGAATTTAGCGAACAAGCACGCATTCCTGATCCACATAGAATGCTTGAAGCTTATTATCAAAGTGCAACAACGCTAAATTTGTTACGTGGATTTGCTAAGGGTGGTTTAGCAGATTTGCATGAAGTACATCGTTGGAATTTGGGTTTTTTAAAAAAGAGTGAACTCCATAAGCAATATACTGATATCAGTGAAAAAATTTCACAAGCTTTAGCTTTTATGGAAGCTTGTGGGATTAATACAAGTAATACTCCAAGCCTAAGAGAAGTTAGTGTTTATACTTCACATGAAGCTTTACTTTTGCCTTATGAAGAAGCTTTAACTAGAGTGGATAGTTTAAGTGGAGAAATTTACGATTGTTCAGCTCACATGCTTTGGATAGGTGAAAGAACAAGGGCGCTTGATGAAGCTCATGTGCATTTTTTAAGTGGAGTAAAAAATCCTTTAGGGGTTAAAATAGGACCTAGTGCAAGTGCTGATGATATCATAGCTTTAGCAAATGTTTTAAATCCAAATAATGAAGAAGGAAGATTAAATATTATTATCCGCATGGGTGCAGATAAAATTATCAATAATTTGCCAAAAATTTTCTCTAAACTTAAAAGTGAAGGTTTAAATTTAGTATATAGCATAGATCCTATGCATGGAAATACGGTAAAAGCAGGCAATTTTAAAACACGTGAGTTTGATAAAATTATGCAAGAAGTGAGATCTTTTTTTGAGATTGCAATAAGCGAAGGGGTTTATCCAGGTGGAGTGCATCTTGAAATGACTGGGAAAGATGTAACAGAATGCACAGGTGGTGCAAGCAATGTTACTGCTCAAAGCTTGGAAGATCGTTATGAGACTCAATGCGATCCAAGACTTAATGCGGATCAAGCATTAGAACTTGCTTTTTTAATCGCAGATTTGGTAAAAAAGGCTAGAAAATGAAACTTTATGGTATTAAAAATTGCAATTCTGTAAAGAAAGCTATGGATGCTTTAACACAAAAAGGTATTGTGTTTGATTTTATGGATATTAAAAAGATTAATCAAGATATTTTATACACATGGTTAAAACAAAAATCTTTTGAAGAACTTATCAATACTGCTGGATTAACTTCTAAAAAACTTGGCTTAAACAAAGAAAAAGTTAAAAATTTAAATGAAAAAGAACTTGAAAAAATTGTATTGGAAAATCCAAGTTGTATTAAGCGTCCTATTATCGAGTATGAGCAAAACATATATATTGGTAAGGAATATGAGAAAATGTTATGATAGAGTGTTTGATTACACTCTATTTTTTATTAATTGATTAATTTCATTTTGATATGGAAATCTTTCACTTTCGCAATTAATAAGTTGTGTTTTAGAGAAGATAACTTTTCCGTCTACTTCAACGATAAAATCACCTCTGCCGCCAATTTCAAATTCTACTTCAACATCTTTGAAATCGCTTTGTAGTTCTTCTGCAACCCTTGCAGCTTGTGGGCGATAATTTCAAAGATTGCAATAAGCAATTTTTACTTTCATCATTTCATCCTTTGAGAAGTTCTTTTTATTAAGATTAAAATCTTAGATTTTATTATAGTTTATTTTGGCTGAATTTTTGCCTTTTTGTAAAATTTAAGTTGAAATTTAGGGTCAATTTCTTTCAAATTCAGCGAGAAAAATTTATAATTTTTATCAAAATTAAAATAAGCCTTAAAAAACTAAAGGAAGAAAATGAGTCAATTTACACACTTGCATTTACATACAGAATATTCTTTGCTTGATGGGGCCAATAAGCTTAAAGAATTAGCTTTGACTTTAAAAGAGCAGGGTGCTACAAGTGTGGCTATGACAGATCATGGAAATATGTTTGGGGCAATTGATTTTTATCAAACAATGAAAGCACAAGGTTTAAAACCTATCATTGGTATGGAAGCGTATTTGCATAATCATGATGAATTAGATGATAAAAGTTCTCGTCAGCGTTTTCACCTTTGTTTGTATGCAAAAAATGAGATCGGATATCAAAATTTAATGTATTTAAGTTCTCAAAGTTATATTAAAGGTTTGTATTATTATCCGCGTATCAATAAAAAGCTTTTGGAAGATTATAGCGAAGGTCTTATTTGCTCTTCTGCTTGCTTGCAAGGTGAAGTAAATTGGCACTTAAATACTTATAGTGAAAGAAATGTGCGTTTTGGTGCAAAAGGCTATGAAGCAGCAAAAGAAGTGGCATTATGGTATAAAAAAGTTTTTAAAGATGATTTTTATTTTGAAATCATGCGTCATGGTATAGGCGACCAAAGAATGATAGATGATGATATTATCAGACTTTCTAAAGAATTAAATATAAAAATTATTGCTACAAATGATACGCATTATACCTTTAAAGAAAGAGCGGCTGCCCATGAGGTTTTTATGTGTATAGCTATGGGAAAAAAACTTAATGATCCTGATAGAATGCGTCATAGTGTGCATGAATTTTATGTTAAAAGTCCTGAGCAAATGAGTGAGCTTTTTGCAGATATTCCAGAAGCTATAGAAAATACACAAGAAATCGCACAAAAATGTAATTTAGAGCTTAATCTTGGCAATCCCACTCCACCGAATTTTAAATTTACAAGAGAATATGCTAAAGATCATAATATTACCTTACCTGAAGAAACAAAAGAATTTAGCTTTGATAATGATGATATAGTTTTTGAAGAACTTTGCAAAAAGGGACTTGAAGAGAGATTAAAATTTATCGATGAAAGCAAGCATGAAGAATACAAACAAAGACTTGAAGTAGAAATTAATATTATTAAAAATATGAAATTTTCAGGTTATATGCTTATTGTTCATGATTTTATTAAAGTGGCTAAAGATAAAGGTATTCCAGTAGGCCCTGGAAGAGGATCAGCTGCAGGAAGTTTGGTTTCTTATTGTTTAAGGATTACGGATTTAGATCCTATTCCTTATAGTCTACTTTTTGAGCGTTTTTTAAATCCTGAGCGTGTGAGCATGCCTGATATTGATGTGGATTTTTGTCAAGACAGACGTGCTGAAGTGATTGATTATGTGATTGATAAATATGGAGCAGATAAGGTTGCACAGGTGATTACCTTTGGTAAACTTTTGGCTAAAGGGGTGATTCGTGATGTGGCTAGAGTTTGTGATATGAGTATTCAAGATGCTGATGAGCTTGCTAAACTTGTGCCTGAAGAGCTTAAAATCACTCTTGATGCTGCTTATGAAAAAGAACCTAAAATCAAAGAATTTATCGATCGTCATCCTAAAGGTCTTGAAGTTTGGGAGTATGCAAGAGCTTTAGAAGGATTAAATCGCAATGCGGGTATGCACGCAGCAGGTGTTGTAATTTCTAATGAAAGTTTATGGAAGAAAACTCCGCTTTTTAGACAAAGTAAAAATGATGAAAGACATTTGGTAACGCAGTATTCTAAAGATCATTTAGAAGATGTGGATTTGATAAAATTTGACTTTTTAGGTCTTAAAACCTTAACAGTAATCAATAATGCGATCAAGCTTATTAAAAAGCGTTACAATAAAGACATTATTTGGGAAACTATAGATGTAAATGATAGCAAGGTTTATAAAACCATACAAAGTGGAAATACTTTAGGGATTTTTCAAATCGAATCAGGCGGTATGCAAAGCTTAAATGCACGCTTAAAACCAGAGCGTTTTGAAGATATCATTGCGGTTCTTGCGCTTTATCGTCCAGGCCCTATGGAATCAGGAATGCTTGATGATTTTATCGATAGAAAGCACGGTTTAAAAAGCATAGAATATCCTTTTGACAGTTTAGAAAAGGTTTTAGAACCTACTTATGGGGTTATTGTTTATCAAGAACAGGTTATGCAAATTGTTCAAATTATAGGTGGCTTTTCTTTAGGAGGTGCTGATGTAGTGCGTCGTGCTATGGGTAAAAAAGATCCTGAGAAGATGAAGAGGCTTAAGACTGATTTTGCAGATGGAGCAGAAAAACAAGGATATGATAGAGTAAAAGCTGAAGATTTATGGGAGCTTATCGTAAAATTTGCAGGATATGGTTTTAATAAATCTCACTCTGCGGCTTATGCGTTGATTACTTTTCAAACAGCTTATTTAAAAACTTATTATCCTAGTGAATTTATGGCAGCGCTTTTAACAAGCGAAGAAAACAATGTGGATAAAATTGCTGTTTATATTGATGAGATGAAAAAAATGAATATTAAACTTTTACCTCCATCGATTAACAAAGCGATCCGTGAATTTAGTGCTTTAGAGCAAGATGGCAAGGATGCTATTATATACGGACTTGGGGCTATAAAAAGCGTGGGTATTCCTGCAGTTGAAAATTTACTTGAAGCAAGGCAAGATGGAGAATTTAAGGATATTAATGATTTCTTAGGTAAGATAGATCCTACCAAGATAAACCGTAGAACATTAGAAAGTCTTATTAAGGCAGGGGCTTTTGATGAGTTTGGTTTTACTAGAAAAGCTTTGTTTGATAATATGGAAAATCTTAGCGAAGCATCGCGTAAAATGGCTGAAGTAAGAAAAAATGCTGCAAGTTCTCTTTTTGGTGAAGAGGAGTTAACTTCAGGTGTTCAAGTAAATTTTACTCCCAAAAATGAAGAATTTGAAGTGATGGAAAAATTGGGATATGAAAAAGAAATTTTAGGAATTTATGTTTCAGGACATCCTTTAGATCGATTTTATGAACAAATTAATGCCATAGATTATGTTAAAAGTTTAGAGTTTGAAGGTTTAAAAAACAATGGAGAAATTTTAAGTATAGGTAAAATTGAAGATTTTAAATCTATGATGAGTAAAAATAATAAGCGTTATGGTAGAATTGAAATTTTGGATTATTATTCTTCGTTTGATGCTACTGTATTTGAAAGTAATGTAGAAGAAATAGAAAATATCATTAAAGATGAAAATTTGAAAAATAATGCTTATGGTTTTGTATTGGGATTTAAAGCTGAAGGAGGGGAAAAGCCCAGCTTTTTTTTAAAAGCAATTAAAGACTTGCAAAGTCTTGAAGATGGTGAGATTAAAGCTATAAAAAAATTTGGCACAAAAAAAGATTTTAAAAATAAAGAAGAAAATCATTTTACCGCAGAACCTAAGGAATTTGAAAAAAATATCATAGAGCTAGATTTGACAAGGTTAAATAGAGAATTAATCTATGAAATTCATGAAATTGCTAGAAATGCACATAATCCTAATGAAAAAAATAATAAAAAACTTGTTTTAAAAGTTATTAGCGCGGGATCTTGCCTGCTTTATCATACAGATTTTATTATCTCTGATAGTATAGTAGAGGAAATTTCTAATAAATATGCTTAAGTAAGATTGTTTTACTTAAGATTTTTAAATAAAATGCTTCCGAGTCTTACCAAGTTGGATCCGCATTTTATAGCAATTTCAAAATCATTACTCATCCCCATAGAGCAAATCTTAGCCCCATGTTTTTGAAGAATTTCATAAATTTTAAATGTAGTTTCAAAGCTTTTTATAATATTTTCTTTATCTTGGCTGTGTGATCCTATGCTCATTACGCCACAAAGATTTAAATTAGAGCATTCTTCTTGTATTTGTAAATATTCTTCTACGGCTTGATTTGGATCTAGACCGCTTTTGCTATTTTCATTTGCGCTATTGATTTCTAATAAAGTATTTAATTTATAATCAAGTCTTTTGTTCATAGCTTTAGCTATTTTAATACCATTGCAAGAGTGCCATAATATAGGTTTTTGTTTGATTAATAGATTGATTTTGTTGCTTTGTAGCGTTCCTATAAAATGCCACTTTATGTCTAGTTTTTTTTCATCAAGATTTTCTTTTTTTTGTGCTAGAGCTTGGACTTGATTTTCTCCAAATTCTACTATACCTTGATCAAAAAGCTTTTCAATTATACTTGCATCGACATACTTGCTTGCGGCTACAAGACGAACGTTTTTGGTTTTTTCTAAAATTTGCTCTAAAGTCATTTTGATAAAAAATAAGCCCTATTTAGGGCTTATTTTATTGTAATAAATTAGCAATTTTGCTTTGAAGCTGCATGTTGGATTGCGCAGCAACAAAAGCAGCAGCATTTTCTTTTAGATAATTGGCATTAAAATCATTGACATTTTTTGCCATGTCATTATTTAGTAAATTATTTTCAGCTGCTTTTGAGTTGATGCTATTTTGAACACTTGCGTTAATATTTGATGTGATAGCATTGATACCTGAACCTATTTCACTTCTTAAACTTCCAAGTTGATCCATAAAATTTGTAATACTGTCTTGATTATCTATGCTTAATCCACCTGTTGCTAATGGATTTAAATTCGTAGTTTCAGTTCCGCTACCTACTACAAAATTCATAGTTTGAAAGACATTTTTTCCATTATAAGTTGCATTGTTAAAAGAATCATTGATGGATTCTTGTATGCGTGTTGCTTCTGTTCTTAGCATTCCTTTTTGAGAATCATTGAGCGCAGCGTTGTTCATTTTTACTGAAAGTTGATTAAGTTTATCTGCACTTTGAGAGATATTGGTAAGGCTAGCATCTGCAATTTGTAAAACCCCTATAGCATCATAAGCATTTGCGACACCTTGATCTATAGTGCTTGATTGAGATCTTAAAGAATCAGCAATAGCTAAATTAGCACTATCAACTCCACTTATTGCGCGAACAGCTGCAATATTTTCTAAAGCTTTATCGCTAGCTTTTTGTGCATTATTTAAATAATAATTTTGTTGCATTATAGTTGCATCAGAGATCATCATGGCCTACTCCTTCTCTTTTGGATTTATTTAATATTTTATCATTTTTTTGCTATTTTAAAGCTTAAGAAATACAAAAAAACTTGCATTATTAAGATGATTTTAATCACCACTTCACTTGCATTATGGATGCTGATAAATTCTTGAGTTTTTGTAGTGTTTTCGCCTAATTTTTGGAGTTCAATTATGGTATTAGTAAAATAAAAAACAAATATTAAGCTTAAAATCAAAATAAGCAAACTTAGCATAAATTTTGAAAATTTTATTTTAAATTTCATTTCATCTTTTATAAGAGAATAAATTTCATATAAAAAATTAACCACTGAAACAAAAATCAGCAAATATCCCATTTTAATAAAAATTTGCGTCATCATTAAGCCACTTTGAAAATGGCTCAACACTCCTTCTCCTATAAGATTTTGAGGAAAAAAAATTGTTGGTGCAACAACTATTCCTAGTATGAGTTCAACCCCTATGATGGAGGCAAGTAAAAATAAATTAACAGCTTTCAAGAGTTTCTCCTTTTATTTTTTTATCATAACGCATATTTGTAAATTTAGCTATAAAAGCACGATTATAACCTTGTTCATCTTTGAAAAAATCAACAATGAAATTATTTTGATGTAAAATTTTTTCCAAAATTTCTTTTTGATCATAGCCAAATTCGCAAGCTAAAAATTTAACTTTTTTATCAAGGGAAAAATGTATGATTTCTTCTAGAACTTCATATCCTTTTTCTCCGCCAAATAAAGCCTCTTTGGGTTCTTTTTGCACCCAAATATCTATAGGATATGAATTTTTAATATAGGGCGGATTTGAAAAAATAAAATCATAATTTTCTTTGATTTGCTTAAAATTACAAAGTTTAAAGTCAATCAAATGATCGACTTTGTGTAATTTGGCATTCTCTAAAGCTAATTCTAAGGCTTTGGGATTGATATCACAGGCTGTGATTTTTAACCCAAGTTCTTTGGCTAAAACAATGCTTAAAATTCCGCTTCCAAATCCTATTTCTAAAATCCCATTAAAAGTATTTTTTTTGCATAAATTTAAAATTTGAAAAAGTAAAATTTCACTATCGTAGCGAGGGATTAGAACGCCTTTTTTTATCTTAAATTCTAAGCCCCAAAAATCCACTTTTTCAAATATATATTCAAAAGGTTCTCCAGATTTAAAACGCCTTATAAGCTCAAAATAAGGTTCATGATCTATTTGTATATCTTGGTTTAAAAATAACCAAGCTTTATCTTTTTTTAGATATTCACAGAGTATAAATACTGCTTCATTTTCATAACCTTTTAAGCTAGATTTAGCTTCCATAAGAGCATTTTTTATAGTCAAGAAAGAGCCTTGATTCTATCATTAATACTTGGATGACTGAGATAAAAAAATGTATATATTTTACTTGTTTTGATAAAAGCTTTATTTTCTCTTGCTAGAGCTATCAATGCATTTTTCATATCTTCTTTGCTTGTAACTTTGGCTCCGTGTTGATCAGCCGCAAATTCATTTTTTCTACTTAAGGCATTAAGCATAGGAGAGATTAAAAAGCTAAAAATATTTGCAAAGATAAATAAAAGAGCAAACACGCCACCATTTACTCCTTCTAGATGACTTTCTAAGTAAACAAATTCAGGTAAATTTGCAAAAACAAAAAAAAGTAAAAACATAGCTATAGCACCGTTAAATAAAGCTTTGATAATATCCTTATGAACAAAATGTCCAAGCTCGTGTCCTAGAACAGCTAAAAGTTCTCTTTCGTTTAAGGCTTTTAATAATGTATCAAAAAGCACCACTCTTTTGCTTTTAAAAAGTCCACCAAAATAAGCATTTAAACGTTTATCTCTTTTGCTTGCATCAATAACATAAACCCCATTTGCACTAAACCCACATTGTTTCATCAAAGAGCTGATTTTTTTCAGTAAATTTTTATCGTCTAGTTTTTCCATTTTATTAAAAATAGGTGCTATCAAGGTAGGGTAGATGAGATTTATAATCACTATAATACAAAAGGCAAAAATAAAGGCCGCAATCCACCAAAAAGTTCCAAAAAAATCATAGCAAAAAATCAAAGCATAAAGGATTAAAAATCCAAATATTAAAGTTAAAATAAGACTTTTTACAGTGTCTTTGATAAAAAGTTTTACAGTCATATTTGAAAAACCATGGGCTTTATCTTTGATAAAACTTTCATAAATACTTAAAGGTAGATTTAAAATACTTGTGATTATTAAAAAAGATAATAAAAATAAAGTATTTTCAAAACGAGTGTTGTTTGAGATAAGCAATTCTTTAAGATATAAAAATCCAAAACCTATCCATGCAATATTGATGATTAAATTATAAAAATTGGAAAATAGTTTAAATTTTTCATTTTCGATGGCAATATCTGCTGCATTTTGATAGTCTTTTTCGCTTAAAATTTGAGCTTGTTTGTCTTTTTCTCTTTCTAAGAAACGAATTTGAGTATAGGAAATCCAAGATAAAAGTGCTGTATAAAGACATAAAATTGCAATTAAAGTCATTATTTTTCCTTGATTAGTTTTTTGCGAATTCTAGCTTAAAATAATGAAATAAAGTTAATAGTTTAAAATCTAAAATAATATTCTTTTCAACTAAGTTGGTGTATATTTATAAAAAAGGATTAAAGAATGTTTTTTAAAAAAAAGATTTCACAAAAGCAAAAAGAAAAGCCTAAAATTCCAATCAATGATGTGATTTTAGATGACAGACTTTATAAGTTTAAAAATAAAATACAAAAGATAAGCAAAGATGAAGCTTCAGCAAGTCTGCTTGCTAGGCAATTAAGCAGACTTGTTAGGGCTAATAAATTTTAATTTTGACATTTTTTCTTAGGGCGAAAAACCTTAATAACTTCATCATTTGCTTCTATATAAGCACCTTCTATCAAATCAATACAGTAAGGTATAGCCGGAAAAACAGGCTCTAGGCATTCTTTTATAGCCTTAGGATTTCCTGGTAAATTAATGATAAAAGATTTATTGCGAATTCCTGCACTCTGTCTTGAAAGTATAGCTGTTGGGACATATTTTAAACTTTCTAAGCGCATAAGTTCTCCAAAACCTGGCATCATTTTATCACACACGGCTTCCGTGGCTTCTGGGGTTACATCACGAAGTGCTGGACCTGTCCCTCCGCTTGTAACAATCAAATCACATTTTTTTTCATCTGCTAGATAAAGTAATTTTTTAATGATCAAATCATAATCATCAGGGATTAATTCTTTATGATAAATAATATCATTTTTTATATATGAATTTAACACTCTTTCAATTTCAGCAGTAGCTTTATCTTCATATATACCACTACTTGCTCTATCGCTTAGGGTCAAAATTCCTATGTTTATTGTATCCATTGTTTCTCCTTAATAAATTTTTATAACCATCCTTTTTTCTTGAAAACAACCAAAGGTAAAATGATAGAAACTACCATCACGCCAAGCACTATGGGATAAGCATAGTGAAGTTCAAGTTCGGGCATGAATTTAAAATTCATACCATAAACAGTTCCTATTAAAGTAGGTGGCATCATGGCAACAGTTGCAACGGTAAAAATTTTAATGATTTTGTTTTGTTCTATGTTGATTTGGCTGGCTAAAATGGTTTGAATATTATCTAAGATATTAAGTTGAGAAACACTAAATTCAACCAAAGAATTTAAGTCTTTTAAAACTATAGTGAGATTTTGTTTTATATCTTTATCGATTTTATCGCTTTTTAGCAAAGAAGTCATAGCGCGACGCTTATCAAATAAAGAATCTCTTACGCGCATATTAAGCTCTTGTAAACTTGAAATATCCTTTAGCATTTCATCATAGCTATATTCATCTTTTTTTTCTAAAACACTTGTTCTTAAGCGTCTTGCTTCTTTATCTATCCATTCTAGTAAATCCGCATCTTTTTCAACGCGCACTTCAAACATTTTATCAATAATATCAAAACCATCTTCAAAATTCTTCGGACTAGCTAAAATCCTTGCTTGAATTTCTTCAAAAGTGCTAAATTCGTTATATCTTATAGTAAATAAGATATTTTTAGCGGTAGCAAAAGTAACAATTTCTGTGCGAAGCTTGATTAAATTCCTATCCTCTTCATCGCTTTTAAGATCTCTTACTAAAAAATGGGCATTGATGGTTATTGTCGCATTATCTTCCCAATATTTTGCGCTAAGCTCTATTTCTTCCCTTTCTTCTTTTGTAGGAAACTCAAGATTAAATTCACTTGATATAAAAGCAATTTCTGCTACACTTGGATGAAGTAAATCAATCCATAAAATATTTTGCGGTAGTTCTTGACTATCGAGATTAAAATTGATTCTTTGAACTAAAGCATTTTGAGTTTTGATATAAATATAAAGCATGATCGCTCCTTGTTTATGACTTTAAAATTATAACCTTGTTTGCTTAAAAATTAACTTGTTTCTAAAATGTTTCTAAAACTCATTAAATTTCCAAAATATTTTTTGAAAGGAAAAAAATGAGTAAGAAATTTTTCTTAAGTTTAGGTCTTGTTGCTTTATTGTTTTCAAATTCACAAGCTATTGATGAGAATTTGATTAAAGCTGCGCAAGCAGAAGGTAGGGTAAATTCTTTAGCTATGCCTGATACTTGGGCAAATTGGAAGGATACTTGGGCAGATCTTAAAAATCTTTATGGCATAGAACATAGCGATACAGATATGAGTTCAGCTCAAGAAATTGCTAAATTTAAAGCCGAAAAGAAAAATGCAAGCGGTGATATAGGGGATGTAGGGGCTTCTTTTGGAGAGATAGCGGTTAAACAAGGAGTAGCTCAGCCTTTTAAGACAAGTTACTGGGATCAAATTCCAACTTGGGCTAAAGATAAAGATGGAAATTGGCTTTTAGCTTATACAGGAACCATAGCTTTTATAGTCAATAAAGATGTAGTAAAAGATATACCTAAAACTTGGCAAGATTTGCTTAAGGGAAATTATAAAATTACCGTAGGTGATGTAAGTGTAGCGGCTCAAGCTGTGAGTGCAGTTTTGGCAGCTAATTATGCCTTAGGTGGGGATGAAAAAGATTTAAGTCCTGCTTTAGCTTTTTTTAATACTTTAGCCAAACAAGGAAGACTTGTAAATAATGATGTAAGTATAGCCAATCTTGAAAAAGGTGAAGTTGAAGTGGGTTTAGTTTGGGATTTTAATGGTTTAGGCTATAGAGATAAAGTGGGCAAAGATCGTTATGAAGTTTTAATCCCTGCTGATGGTAGTGTTATTTCGGGTTATACAACTATTATCAATAAATACGCAAAACATCCAAATGCAGCTAAATTAGCCCGTGAGTTTATACTTTCTGATAAAGGACAAATCAATCTAGCAAAAGGTTATGCAAGGCCAATAAGAATTGATCATATTACCTTGCCAGATGATATAAAAGCTAAACTTTTACCAAGTGAGCAATACAAAAATGCAAGAGCAATCAAAGATCAAAAAGCTTGGGAAAAAAGCGCTAAAGAATTGCCACAACTTTGGCAAGAAAAAGTTATAGTGGATATGAAATAAAGGAGATTGGATGAAAAAGGTTATTTTAACAAGTGCTATGCTTTGCAGTGTTTTATTTGGAGTTCAAGAGTATGAGGCCAATTTAGCAGGGCATATTATCATAGATTCTAAAAGTACAGTAAAACCTCCTAAGGATGCTCCTGATTTTTTTAAAACTTATGGGAAATTTGCAAATATCACTAGAGAAGAAAAAATTGGAACTTTTAAATCTAAGGGAAACAGGGAGACAGATTTTTATTTACCTTTTAAAAATCAACCTATACAAGGACATAGTGGGATAAAATATATTCCAAAAAAAGATGTTTTTTGGGTAATTAGCGATAATGGCTTGGGTAAAAAGTATAATTCTTATGATGCCATGCTTTATGCTCACGAGTTTAAATTTGATTTTAAAAATTCAAAATACGAACTTTTAAAAACAGTTTTTTTTAAAGATAGTGATAAAAAATACCCCTATCCTATAACCACCGAAACAACCAAAGAAAGGTATTTAAGTGGGGTTGATTTTGATACTGAGAGTATACAGGTTATCAATGATGAATTTTATATAGGTGATGAATTTGGTCCTTATTTGCTTCATTTTGATAAGAATGGGAATTTAAAAGAAGTTTTTGATGTGTATGTGGAGGGTAAAAAACTTATTTCTCCTGATAATCCAAGTTTAAAATTTAGCGATAAGCCTGATGGAGAAAATGAGAAATTTAATATCAAGCGTTCTAAAGGCTTTGAAGCTATGGCAAGCTCTAAAGATGGTTCTAAACTTTATTTGCTTTTAGAAGGAAGCATTTATAATAACAACGCTTATGAGAATGAAAAAGGCAAAGAATATCTAAGAATCATAGAATTTGATGTAAAAAATAAAAAATTCACCGGAAAAACTTATAAATATTTCTTAGAAGATAAAAGCCATTCCATAGGTGATTTTAATATGATAGATGATAAATACGGCATCATCATAGAAAGAGATCAAAAAGAAGGCACTAAAGATAAGGTTTGCAAAGAAGGTGAAGATACTAAGCATTGTTTTAATAATGTAGCCCAATTTAAAAGAATTTACAAGGTTAAATTAGATGATAAAACCCATGAAGCTCAAAAAATTTCTTATATAGATCTTTTAAATATTAAGGATAGAAATAAAATTTCTAAAAAGCCTTTGGTAAATGATAAATTTGTTTTTCCTTTTGAAACCATAGAAGGTGTGGATATAGTAGATGACTCTCATATAGTCGTAGAAAATGACAATAACTTTCCTTATTCTTCAAGTAGAGAACCTAATAAAACTGATGATAATGAATTTATTTTACTTGAAGTAAAAGATTTTTTAAAGAGTAAATGATGTCCAAAGTTATTTTAGTTGTGCTTGATGGCTTAAATTGTAAAAGCGCTAGTATAAATATGGGATATTTAAATGCGCTTTGCAAAGAGAATTTGGGCAAATTTTATTCTTTAGAATGCGAACTTCCTAGTATGTCTCGTCCTTTATACGAGTGCTTATTAACAGGCGTAAAGCCTGTTTTAAGTGAGATAATTAATAATAAATTGAGTTTTTCAAAACAAACAAGCATTTTTGACCTTTGCAAAGAACAAGGCTTAAAAGCTGGAGGCGCAGCTTATCATTGGGTTTTTGAGCTTTATAATAAAAAAGAATTTATTCCTTCTTTACATCGCCATATAGAAGATGAAAATTTAACTTTGCCTTATGGACATTTTTATTATGAAGATGATTATTTAGATTCTCATTTATTTGCAGATGGGGAGCATTTAAGAAACAAATATAATCTAGATTTTACTCTTATACATTCTATGAATATAGATGATGCAGGACATAAATTTGGCTCACACTCTATTGAGTATGCTAATAAAACCAAAAAAGTTGATGTTTTGATTTCTGAGTATTTGCCCACTTGGTTAGAACAAGGTATTAATGTAATCATCACAAGCGATCATGGTATGACAGAGGGTAAAAGTCATGGAGGCTTAAGTGAAGATGAAATTTTAGTGCCTTTTTTCACTTTTGGTAGTGCTTTTTCGTATGAAAATGCCAAGATAAAACAGGATGAAATTTGTGGCAGTATCTGTGAAATTTTAGGACTTAAACACGATAAGAGATATAATGATGAAATTTTAAAGGCCAAAAAATGAAAGAAAAATTTCTAGCCTTTTTAAGTATTTTACCTTTTTTTATAGTTTTTACTTTTTTTATGATAGCACCTTTGATTTGGATTGTTTTTAATGCTTTTTATGTAGAAGAGGATGAAATTTATTCTTTAGCCAATTTTATACATATTTTTGAGTCCAAATTCTATCTACAAAGCATTATAAATTCTTTACAAATCAGTTTTATTTCTAGTATTTTTGGACTTTTAATAGGGCTTTTGGCGAGCTATTCTTTATTTGTTTTAGCTCCATCAAAAATATGTAAATTTCTTTTTTCTTTAAATACCATGATAAGTAATTTTTCAGGAGTTCCTTTAGCTTTTGCTTTCATTATAGTTCTTGGAAGCAATGGTGTAGTTAATGTGTTTTTGAAGAATTTAGGTATAGAGCCTTTTGTTAGTGTTTATGCTAATTTCGGGGTAAATATTGTTTATGTGTATTTTCAAATTCCTTTGGCGATCTTGCTTTTGCTTCCAGCTTTTAAAAGTCTTGAAAATTCACATTTAAATGCTTGTAAAATGTTAGGTGGAGGCAATTTTTTATATTGGTTAAAAATAGCTTTGCCTTTGCTCGCTCCTGCTTTGTTTGGTGTTTTTGTGATTTTATTTGCCAATGCTTTTGGAGCTTATGCGACTATTTATGCTTTAAGTTCGGGAAATTTTAATGTCACTCCTGTAAGAATCACTGCTTTAATCGCAGGCGATATCAATCTTGATCCTTATATGGCTAGTGCTTTAAGCATCATTATAACTATTATCATGCTTGTTGTTACTTTATAGCCAATTTCTTTTCTAAAAAATATCATTTTAAGGTGCTTTAAATGAATGAAAATTTGAGTTTAAAAGCTAAAATTTATCATTATGCAGTTTTGTTTTTGGTTTTTTTTATTTTTAGCTTTGCCTTTTATATATAGGGCTTTAGATAATGCTATATCTAATGTCAATCTAAATGAACTCATCACATCTAATGCTATGCTTGGAGGTTCTTTAATGGGAGTGATTTTTAAACTTGTCTTGCCTAACTTAAGAAATGGAATTTTGGTGGCAGTTTTTTAAGTTTTTCTTTTTTAATAGGCGAATTTTTATATGCAAATATTCTTGTAGGAAGTATTTATGAGACTTTGCAAGTTTATCTTTGTAATATTAAAAATCAAAGTGGGCATTACTCTAGTGCTTTGGTAATAGTTTATTTTGTGTTAATTTTTATAACAACTTTTATAGCTAGTTTGATTAAGGAGTGAAAAATGGCTTATTTAAAGATTAAAAATTTTAAAAAAGCTTATGGGGATAAAATTATTTTTGAAGGTATTAATTTTAGTGCTAAAAAGGGTGAGTTTATGACTCTTTTATGTCCAAGTGGCTGTGGAAAATCCACTCTTTTAAGGTGTATAGCAGGGCTTAGCCAAATTAATGGAGGAAAAATTTCTTTAAATGATAAAGATCTTACCAAATTAAGTCTTCAAAAAAAGAAATATAGGTATGGTTTTTCAAAATTACGCTCTTTTCCAAATCTTAATGTTTTTGAAAATGTAGCTTTTGGCTTAAAGATCAAAAAAATGGATAAAAATGACATAGAAAAAAGAGTGAAAAAATGTTAAAACTCGTCGAGCTTGAAGAATACGCTAAAACTTATCCGCATAAACTTTCAGGTGGACAAATGCAAAGAGCGGCTTTAGTAAGATCTTTGGCGACCAAACCTGATTTACTTTTGCTTGATGAGCCTTTATCGGCACTTGATGCTAAAATTCGTAAGTATTTAAGGGTGTAAATTAAAGAAATTCAAAAAGAACTTGAACTCACCACTATTTTTGTAATGCACGATCAAGAAGAAGCTTTAGAGTTATCTGATAGGATTATTTTAATGAATGAGGGTAAAATCATACAAAATTCCAATGCAAATAATCTTTATCTTTTGCCAGAATCTCATTTTGTGGTTAGCTTTATAGGAAATTACAATATTTTAAGTCCTAAAGAGCTTGATAGCTTGGGTTTAAAATACGATTTTAAAAAAGATATAGCCTTGCGTCCTGAAACCATAGAAATTTCTAACGAAGGTTTAGAAACTAAGATCAAAAAAAACATTACTAGGTAATATCATACGCTATAGGGTTAGAGTGTAAGAAATCGAATTTAAGGTAGATACTTTAAATTTTTAGCACTCATAGTACTTGTGAAGCAGGTGATAAAATCGCTTAAAATTCAATCTTTCTTTAGCAAAAGAGTGAAAATGAAACTTGTTTTATTTGATTTAGATGATACTTTAATACAAGACGATAGTGCTAAACTTTGGCTTAAATTTTGCATTGAAAAAGGTTTTTTACCTCAAGAATATTTAGAAAAAATCGTTTTTTATCAAAAACAATATCAAGAAAAAAGCTTGACATGGATGAATTTATGACTTTTTTCTTCAAAGCGTTAAGGCTAAAAATGAAGATAGAATTTCATCTTTAGTAAATGAATTTATAAAAATTTATATAAAACCTTATGAAAAAGCTAAAAAACTTATAATCAAATATCAAGATCAAAGGTGTATTACAATTTCAGCTACGGCTGAATTTTTAGTTAGAAAAATCGCCTCTTTTTTTGGGAGTGAGAGAAAGCATAGCCATAAAATGTGAGCGTGTGGGTGATAAATTTAGTGGAAAAGCTTATGGGATTTATAGCTTTAAGGAAGGCAAGGTTTTAAGACTTAAAGAATATTTGGGTAAAGATTATGAAAAATGGATGAAAGATTCTTATTTTTTTAGTGATTCTATCAATGATTTACCTTTATTAGAGTCTGTTAGCAAAGCCTTTGTATGTAATGGTGATGAAAAAATTTTAAAAATTGCAAAAGAGAGAAAATATAAAATTTTAACTTTTGAAGCTACAAGCGTGAAAATTCACGCTTATTCTAATTCATATTTTTTAATTAAAGTATCATAAAATCCATCAGTTTTTGCTTCATCTATGCCTTTGTTAAATATTTCAATAATATCTTTTTGTTTATTTTTATCAAAAGCAAAACTAAAGCCTTCTCCTCCATCTGTTTCTTGATAGAAACTTACCAATTCCGGATTTTCAGCTAAAAAACCTTTAGCAGTATCTTGATCAGCTACAATAGCATCGATTTTGTTGTTTTTTAGTGCTAAAACAGCTATGTTTAAATCTTTATTGCTTTGTACTTGTGCATTTTTGATAGCTTTTGCAGTATTTTCTTGTAAAGTTCCTAGTTGAACTCCTATTTTTTTACCTTCTAAATCATTTTTTGTTTGAAGAGAATCGTTGTTTTTTAGTTTAAGATAAAGATTTTTACTCATATAGTAAGGTTTGGTAAAATCAACACTTTGTCTTCTTTCATCAGTTGCGCTCATAGCTGAGGCAATCATATCGATTTTGCCAGCTTTTAAAGCAGGAATCAATCCATCGAAATTGGTTTCAACCCAAATAATTTTAATACCATTTTTTTTGGCAATCTCTTCAACCAAATCGGTATCAAAACCTGTAAGTTTTGAGTTTTCTTTATAATTAAAAGGTTTATAATTTGGAGCAGTTCCAACTTTTAATTCTACACTTGCATTTGATTCTTTATTTTTAGAATCACTACAAGCACCTAAAAATAAACCAACTAAAGCAACTAGAGCAATGCTTAATATTTTTTTCATTTTTTTCCTTTGATATAAAATGTTTTAAAATTATACTTATTTTAAATTTATATTTAATTAAGTCTGGATCAATTTTTAGAAAAGTTGTATTAATGTTGTGCTTTTAGATAATATTTAAATAATTATAAAAGTATTTTTTTAATATTTGAAATAAAATTTTATTCAATAATATATTAATATAAAATTTGTTAAATTTTCATTAAATTTAAATATTGAAAAATAAAATATTAAATTAATATTTTATTTTATAATCAACTCAAGACATACGGGATAGTGTTGTAAATAATCAATTTGTGATAAATCAAAAGGATTTTATTTGAATGAGAAATGAGATGAAAAAATATTTTAAAATTTTTGCAAATAAGACAAATGTAAAATTTGACTTGGGCGTTTGTAGTGTGGTTTTATCTTCTTCGGTTTGTTTTGCGGCGGTTCAGGCTACAAGTAATTTTTATATTTCTGAACATTCTTTTAAGGATAATCAAGTTTATGATCCTCAAGCAGAAATTTTTAAAAAATTAATGGAAAAAATTTCTATGCTTCTAAGTCAAAATACCCTATATCAAATTTAACTATGATTTATAATAACCCTAAATCTGGAAATAAAAATTTATCCAAGCTTGAAATTTTAACTCCGGATACTTTAAAAGAAGAGATCACAACAGCTTTTAGCACTTTAGAAACCGTATTTTCAGATACTCAAGCTGTTCCTAGTTATTTTATGCCTTTTATTGTAACAGCTTATGCTCAAAATACAAATGCAACAAATAATAAACTTATATTATAAAATGGAGAATTGTCTTCTGTGTATTTTTGCAAACCAAGCATAGGGGATTGTGGAGTGCCTAATAATCCTCAAAAAGGCGATCGTTTTAAATATTTAATTACTGCGGCGTTTACCGACAGGGGTGGGGGATTTAACAATCAAACCATTTTAAAAGAAAACTCCTATATCAATATGGGTGTAGAAAATATCTACACCTTGCCCTTAAATAGAGCTCCTTATATTTCAGGATCTGTAGCTTTTGATGGTGAAGCTAAAGACAATAAATTAATCTTAGAGTCAAATACAAAAATTGACCTTCATAATTCCCAGTATTTTTCAGATGAATAAGGTAAGGATATTTATGATGAAAGAATTACTCGTTTAATAGGAGCTTTTGGCATAAATTCTAATTTACAAAACAATAAAGTTCTTATCGATTCAGCTAATATCGTCCTTCATGGGCCAGATGGTGAGTATACAGCTCGTTCGACCTTTAAAATTTTAAGTGCTTTAGCTGATGTAAATAATCTTAAAAAATACAATGCAAGCAAAAATTCTGTAATAATTAAAAATTTAAATTTAGATTTAATGGTGAATTCGCAAAATAAAATAACTTTTTATGATGCTGTTTTATTTGGAGAAATTTATGACGGAAAAACATTACAGGGTAATGCAGAAAAATTCTATAGAGATTTATCATTTTAACCCATTAGATCATCTTAATAAAAACATTAAAACATATGCATCGTTAAACCTCTATGGTGGGTATTCTAACGATGGTGAAGCTAATGGAAATAAAATTGTATTTCGCCTTAAAAAACCTTTAAAAATCAGTGATAATTTTTATGGAAAAAATTATTACAATCTTTACGGATGTTTTGCTACAGAGGGTGCGAATTTTAATGTTATTGATATACAAAATGATTTAACCCATGAAAAAGTTCCACAAAATTATTCTGATAAATTTACCGTATATGTGGCAAGAACTTTAAGTGGAAAAGCAAATAATAATACCTTAAGTATAAAAGATTCTGTTATTTCATTGCCTTTATATGCTTTTATTACAAGTGAAATTACGCTAGATGGTATAGATTATATCGCTAAGAATCAAACAATAATGAAGTAAATTTTGAAAATATTAAATCATCTAAAAATTTAAGTTTGATGATCAATACTAAAAATGTTTCAAATAATAAAATAAATTATAATCTCATTCAGAGTCTAACTGAAGCGAGTTATTTAGGAAAGGGCTCAAAAACTATTTTAAAAGCAGCTCAAAATGCAAATAACAGCCTTATAAAGCTTAAAGATTGTTCTTCGGCTGCCGTGGAAAGTTCGTGCATCATAAAAGCAGATAAAGAAAGTGCTTTTAATAAAATCATCATCAACAACACAGTTTTTAGTACTGCCTCAGATAAAAGACAAGGTTATGTGGGGTTGATAGCTGGAGTGTCTGCAAATTCTCATGATAATATCATGGAGCTTGTTAATTTAAATATAGATGAGTATAAAAATCAAGATGCTATATTTTTAGCTCCATCTGGAACTTCGGATATTTCAAATTTTAAATCTTATAACAATACTTTATATTTAGGTGGAGAGTTAAATTTCTTTAAAGATGTAAATATCGATTTGCTTTCTGGTTCTGTTTTTCATGAAGTAAATAAAAAAGGTAAAATAATCACTCAAATTCTACCGCATCAAGAAGATTTTTCTAAAAATAATCGTTTGATTATAGATACTCAAGATGTCAAATCAGAAGTGGTAAATAACTTTGAAAATTTTACTTTTATTTTACCAAATAAAATAAAAAATCCTATCTTGACTATAGAAAAACTTATAAATCTTCCTTCAAATGGAAGTATGGAAATTCTTACTAAAAATAAACCAACAAAAGGAAAATATATTCTCATACAAAGTGATGTTGGAATTTATGATGGTGACAATAGATTGTTAAATCAACAAGAATTAGAAAATTTGTTAGAAAAAATGAAAAATAATAAAAATAAATTTAATTACAACAAGATAGAAAAGTTGGCTAAAAGCACATTGAAAAATGTAAATTTTAGCTTTGAAGTTTCAGATGATGCAAAAACAATTTATATCAACATACTTTAAAGGAGGGTAACATGAAAAAGATGAGTAAACATATAGTTTTATCATTTGCGGTGGGTTCTTTGCTCTTTTCTCAAGCTTATGCTGTACCACAAGGAGGTAAATTTACTCATGGTACAAGTGGGACTATCCATACCTCTGGCAATACTGTAACGATTACAGGAAAAGGACAAAATCATGTTATCCAATGGGGTGGCGGTTTTAATATAGGACAAAATGAAAGTGTAAATTTTAACGGCAAAAATCAAAACTACCTAAACATTGCTTATCAAAAAGATGCTTCTAAGATAGACGGAGCTTTAAATAGAGGGAATAACAATATCTTTTTAGTTAATCCTATGGGAGTTTTGATTGGCAAAACAGGAACTATTACTGCGGGAAAATTTGTAGCTAGCACAACAGCTTTAAGTGATGATAATGTCAAAACTTTTTTAGAGAAAGGAGCTAGTTTCTCTCCGGTATTTGATGTAAGCAAACAAGGAAATATTATAAATCTTGGAAAGATCAATGCAGATAATATTGTTTTAATAGGAAATAAGGTTGAAATCAATAAAGGAAAAATTACTTTGGATGTATTAAAACTTGAAGGTAATAAAGTTTATGTTGATGCTGGAGTGGTAAAAGATACAAAAAATATCGCAGCCAAAGCAGAGCAAGAAGCTATCATTCAACAAAGCATAACAAGTTTTGAAGAAGATGGAACTTTATTGCGTAATTCTAGTAGTAAATTTAGTTTTGATGATAGTAGTAAAGTTACAAACTGGACTAAATATGGAAGTATTGCGGATGCAACAAAATGGAATAAATTTGCTGATTTTTGGAATGTAAATAAAGAAAAATTTAGAACAGTTTTTGATCATTTTCGTTTGATTGATGATATTGATTTTAGTGGCGTGAAAACATACATAGTAGGTGATAATACAAGCAATGCTTTTGCTAAATCTTTCGATGGTTCTGGTTATGCTTTAAAAAATGTTAATATTAATTCATCAAATCAATATGTAGGAATTTTTGGAGTTGTTCAGAATAGCTATATAAGAAACCTTAATATTCAAGGATTGAAAATTGCTTCAACTGGTTATGATGCTTATGTTGGAGGTATAGTAGGGCAAAATATTGCAAACAGTTATACGGGTTTTGAAAATGTGACTGTTAATGATCTCGTTATTAATACAGCTGTAAATACTAAAGTTGGCGGAATAATAGGCTGGGGAAATGGTAGTGGAGGGAATAACACTATCAATTTTACAAATGTTGCTATTAATAATATAAGTATAGTAGCAAAAGAAGGTTCTTATGTGGGTGGCATAGGTAGACAAATTGATGGTGGTAATTTTAATAATGTTGTGGTTAATGACATAGAAAAACTTATAACTTCTGGGAATGATAGTAAAACAGGAGGATTTACTGGAAAAGTTGGAAATTTAAAGATTAATAATGCTTACTTATTTTATAAAAATGGAGCAATTTTGAGTGCTGGAAACTATAAAACACAAGCTGGAAAAGTTATTGGTGATCCTGGAGTTAGTGTAAATAATAATTTTAGTAATATTTATGTTTATCATAATTTGGAAAATGGTTACATTGATGAAGGACAGAATTTTTTTAAGTCTGTGCAATATAATAATGAAGCAACAGGAAAAAAAGATTTTGATAGTACTGTAAGAAAGAAATTTAACGATATAAAATATCTTGATAATAATTCTTATGCTTTTGCTGATTCTTTTACCAAGGTAACAGATGCTGTGAAATTATCCAAAGACGACTTTGACCCTAAATTGCTTCAAAGAATTTTAGATGATTTGATGAATGGAAAATACACTTATGATTTTGATATCAAAACTTGGATTTACGCAGATAGCAAGGGTGTGGCAAGGGAAAATGAAGCCAGTGAGATCACTCAAAGTTTAAATTTCTTAAATACATTTAAAGATACTAGAGTAGAACAAGAATTTTTAAAGTTATGGCAAGGTTCGCAAGAACAAAGTTATAAAAATTATACCAATCTTTATGAAAAATGGACGCAAAAGAAAACTGCTATGGATAAAATCAAAACCGGCAAAGGTTGTTTCGCTAGTTTTAAAGAAGAATTACAAAAATACCAAGAAGCCTTAGCTCAACTTGACAAAGAAAATAAAAACTATGAAAAAATCAAAGAATCAGGCTTAGTTAGCGATGAAACGCTTAGAGTTATGTATGCAAAACTTTTAGAACAAAAAGAAGCTCTTGAAAAGCAGTTTGCGGATCTTAGTGGAAATGAAGGATTTCACTATAAGCTTGAAAATGAGATTCTAAATTCTCAAGGTTTTGCTATAAATGGAAGCGATGTAGATGGTAAAGTGTACACTGGAAAATATAATTTTGAAGGAAAATTAGCCTCATTGCCAGAAAAATCAAATATATCTATCTATGAGCCAGATAAACAAAAAAAGAGGGAGAGGGGGTGAAGATCCAGATAAACCTTCTGTATTGCCGCCTGAAATTCCTGAAAAGGTTGTAGAAGCTCCTATAAAAATTCAAACTAAAGTAGACACAAAAAAAGAAGATGATGATCAAGTGGACATAGGAAAAGCAGATGCTAGAAGTAGTGGTTTGCGTTGTATTGTAAGTGATAATTTTAAGACAATGAACATTTGTGTAAATGCAAAATAGGAAATAAAAATGAGAAAAATTTTAGTTGTTTTAATCTTATTGCAAGTATTTTCACATGCTGAAGAGCTAAATAATAATAAAATAAGAGAGCTTATAGAAAGCTCTTCTGAAGCAAATGGACCACAAAATAAAAATTAAAAAATACATTAAAAAATCAAAAAAGCCCTGTAAATTTTAAAGAGCAAAATACTACAAATATTGCAAATTTACAAACTGATCAAAATGAAGCTAAGGTTTTTGTAAGAGAGTATGTTTTGCATATCGATAATAAAGATTTGACATTTAAAAAATTAAGAATTAGCGAAAAATAAATTCAAGATGCAATAGCTGAATATCGCAACCAAGAATTAAGCTTACAAAATTTAAAAGATATAACAAACATTATAGCTTATTATTGTCAATTAAGTAGCCATCCTTCGGCAACTGCTTATATACCACCGCAAGATTTAAGTTCTAACAAAGTGCAAATTAACATAGCTTTTGGAACTTTTAGGAAAAGTAATCATTAAAAACAACTCAGGTGTCAGAGATTATGCTTTAGAGAGTAAATTGAACAAAAATCTTAAAGGGAAAGTTATCACAACTAAAAATGTGGAAAATGAAATTTATAAAATCAATGAAATATACGGAATCTAAACCAATGCTAATTTACAATCAGGTGATGGTTGTGGAGAAAGTGATGTTATTATAGAAGTAAACAAAGGTGAGATAGTGCAACTTTAACTTTATATTCTAACAACTATAGGACTAAAGAAACAGGTCGTTTTAGAGCAGGAATGAGTCAAAGTTTAAACAATATAGCAAGATAAGGGGATAACTTAAATTTTTATCTTTAAGATAGTGATGAAAATCAAACAGATTATGGGATTAATTATAGTACTTTTATAGGGAATTTAAAAATTACTCCATTTGTAACTCAAGGACATTATGTTCTTGGCAGAATTTATAGAAATCTTAGTTTTTATAGGGACTTATATGAATATTGGAGTAAATTTTTCTTATCCTGTGTTTTTATATACTGAGTATTCTTTATATCTTGTTTCGGGTTTTACTCATAAAAAGATTAAAGATTATTATCTTGATGGTTTAGTAAGCAATGAAAAAGCGAGAAATAGTGTAAATTTGGGCATAGAAAGAACTTATAAAGGTTTGGAGAATAATGTCCTAAGTTATACTTTAAATTTTATATATGGTAATGTTGAAAATGATGGTGATTTTTCTGGATTTAATGGAGTAAATTTAGGAAATTTTGGAAAAATGAATTTAAATTTAAGCAACAAATATCAATTCTAAGAACGCTTAACTCACATTTTTCAACTCAATTATCAAAAAGTTATCAGCGATGCTGTTTTAGATAGTAGTGAATCCGTATCTTTAGGTAGACCTTGTGGTGTATGTGTTTGTTTAGAAGGTGAGGGAAGTGCGGATAATGTTGTTTCTGGCACCTTGGGAATAAGATTTCAAACACCTTTAGAAAGGCTTTACTCGACTCCTTTTTATGATATAGGGTATTCTTGGTATGAAAATAAAGAATATCAAAGTGAAAATCATTATCTTATGGATGCAATGGGTATACAAATACTCTATACAAGAAGTGCTAATTTTTATGTAAAAATGGATGCTGCAAGAGTTGTTCATCGGTTTAAACACGATGGAGAACATCGAGCAAGAGTTTATGCAAGCCTAGGAAAATACTTTTAACTTTGGGGTGATTGGAAAATTCCCCCCC
>NZ_RYYA01000029.1:0-638 GCF_004378835.1 Campylobacter sp. CH246 | reverse complement strand
AAAAATTTCATTGCTAGATCAGTAAAATCTAAATTCGTAACATAATCAGGCACTATACCTTCTTTTTCAAGCATACTTAAAGCCCCATCCGCGCAAAATATCACTGCTTTATCTTGATAAGCTTTAAGCAAAGAAAGTTGTTTAGTAAGAGAAGGTCCTGCAGAAACTACTATAGCATTTTCAAATTTGTTTTTTCTTTCATTTAAGATTCTTTGAAAAGGAATGCTTTCAAGCATAGAAGGGATGTTTTGTAAAAACTGTCCATGTGTTAGCAAAGGTAAAAAACAAGTAATATCTGCATTCCTTATTGCTACACTTGCACTTTTAATACAAAGTTCATTTAAAGATAAAATAGAAGTTTCATAGTATTTAAGATAATAATGCGAGCTAATAAACATTTCATATAAACTTAAATACTCTAAAATACTTTGCTGATCAAAAATCATAGCAATTTGAATTTCTAAATCCTTTGCAACACAGTCAAATAATACAATCTTATAAACTTTCAACTCTTCACTCAAATCTATCGTACTTAAAGCTAGGATAAAAAGTTCTATTTCGCTTTCAAATACAAAAAGATGTTTATAGTGTTTAGCTAAATTTTTAATCAGTAAAGCATTGCCTATACCATAAATACA
>NZ_RYYA01000028.1:0-644 GCF_004378835.1 Campylobacter sp. CH246 | reverse complement strand
GCTAGTAAAGCTACGATTTTTTGTGCGGATTCTTCTTATCCTATTTTAGCTAAACATGGTATAAAGCCTGATTATGTGCTTTCTTTGGAAAGGATTCCTTTAACTTCTGAATTTTTTAACAATGATTTTGGGGAATTTGATAAGGATATTTTGTTTGTTCTAAAATCCTATGTCCACCCTCATACTACAAAATATCTTCAAAAAAATAATAGAAATTTTATGCTTGTATCTACATATGCAAGTTTTATACAATATTTAAAATTAGATTATTTTGGATATTTTAACATGGGCAAAAGTGTAGCAAATATGAGCTACCTACTTACAGAATATTTAAACTATAAAAACATTATTCTCATAGGACAGGATTTAGCTTATGCAAAAGATGGATTTTCCCATACTAAAGATTATAAAAATCTTGATAAACATGAAGGACATTTTCAAAGAGATAAGGGCAAATTTCAATGTTTAGCTTATGGAGGTAACGGAAAAGTTGAAAGCTCTGAAATTTGGACTATGTTTCGACTAATTTTTGAAAATGACATTAATTATTTTCAAAAATTATTTAATATCACCACCTACAACTGTACCGAAGGTGGAGCAAGGATAGAAGGAACCATAGAAAAACCTTTTCTATGGGCTTGTGA
>NZ_RYYA01000027.1:0-663 GCF_004378835.1 Campylobacter sp. CH246 | reverse complement strand
CATCCTGTATAAACTCATCTTCATCTAAAGAGTGATTAAAATTTTCTATGTTTTGATAGACTTTTTCTAAAAATTCTAAAGGTAAAAGAAAATCTTTACTGAGTATATTTTCTAAAATTTGTTTTAAAGCTAAAGCATCGTCTAAAAATCTTTTAGCATTTTCTTGATCTTTTTGTATTTTTTCTTTGAATTTAACTAGGAGTTTATCACTTCTATTTTTAGTTAAACTTTTTGGAAGTTCAAATTTGGGTTTTTCTTTTGTAAGGAGTTTTTCACAACATTCTTTAAAGGAAAGTTCTTCAGTGAAATTAATCCTTGCTCCACCTTCAGTAGCATTGTAAAATTTAGCCTTTTGATCATTGCAAGCAAAAAGATATTCAAGTTTTATACGATAATCATTCCAAGTTATATGGGTTAAAACTTCACCTTTACCTGCATAGGCAGGGACTTTAAGTTTATCTATATTTTCTTCACCACTAAATTTCTCTCCAAAATCAAAACCTTTTGAGTGTGAATTTCCTTCTTCATCAAAGGCTAAATCTTGCCCTATCATAATAATATTTTTAAATCCTAAAGCTAAAGCTAAAGTATAAGAAAAATGACTTACATGAGTACCCGTATCTATATAACCAAAGTCATTAAGATTGAAGCGTTGATATAAAG
>NZ_RYYA01000026.1:0-680 GCF_004378835.1 Campylobacter sp. CH246 | reverse complement strand
TTAACAAGTCCGCAATGAGCTACTTTCCCCCTGCCAGTAAGGCGTAGTATCATCACCCACGATGTGCTTAGCTTCTTGGTTCGGGATGGAGCAAGGCGTTTCCACATCTGTATAATCACGGACATTGTTATTTAAATATTCTTTGAAAGATTGAATTTAAAAATAAAGCTTAATCTTTTATTCCTTTACTTTTTTCTTTATTCTCTTTCTTCTTTTCTTATCTTTTATCTTTGATAAGTTTTTATATAGAATACTTAAAAAACAATGTTAAGAGCAAGTTCTAATATAAACTTTACTTGAAAGATTTCTATTAAACTCTAAATATTATCTATATTCAAAGTCTTCTTAAAAACCTTAACAAGGAAGTGATGCTTTATTAAAGATAAGCCAAACGCTCTATTAGTACTGGTCAGCTAAAGGACTTTCATCCATTACACACCCAGCCTATCAAACTAGTAGTCTTCTAGAGAGCTTAGAGAAGATTCATCTTAGAGTTGGCTTCACGCTTAGATGCTTTCAGCGTTTATCCTTTCCAAACTTAGCTACGCTGCGATGCTCTTGGCAGAACAACAGCTACACCAGTGGTTTGTTCAACCCGGTCCTCTCGTACTAGGGTCAAATCTCTTCAATCTTCTTACGCCCACGGCAGATAGGGACCGAACTGTCTCACGACGTTCTGA
>NZ_RYYA01000025.1:0-766 GCF_004378835.1 Campylobacter sp. CH246 | reverse complement strand
AGGATGCCCCTTATGCATAAACCAAACTCAGCTATAGAAAGAATAAAAAATCATTTAGCTTATAAATTAGGCAAAGTTATGATTGACTTTAGTCATCAAAGAAATAATTATAAGTATGGGGGGGGGTATATAGCATTATTTAAAAAACTCTATAAAATCAAAAAACAACACAAAAAAGAACAAAAAATTTATCAACAAACCATACAAGTTTTTCCTCAACTCAAATATCCAAGTTTAGAAACATGCAGCGATTATGAGCAGGCTTTAAAATATAAATTTCATTTATCTTATATGCTTGGTGAAGTTCTTATACAAACTTTTCAAAATTTACATAAAGGAAGCATGTTTAAATTAGCTAAAAATATTAAAAAAGCCAATAAAGAATTTAAAATATTTAAAGAAATTTTTAATAATTTTGCGAAATTAAGTCCAAATATCATTAAAATAATCTCTAAAAATAAGCAAGCCTTTTTAAAAGAACTTCCAAGAATGCAAAATATATTAAAAATTCATCAAGATTATCAACCTATACTTGATAATATTTTCCATAATTCTAATTATTTTATACAAAATTTTAATCTTATAGAAGAATGGCTATTATCAAATGATTTTAATGAAAAATATAAAAAAGAAAATCATCCTTATCCTTCACTACTTGATCCCAAAAAACTAAATGATGAAAATGAAAAAATTAATTATAAAAATATTCCAGCTGAACTTGCTTGGGAGATGAATTTGCCTTTACCTGATAATTATGAATTTGTGT
>NZ_RYYA01000024.1:0-829 GCF_004378835.1 Campylobacter sp. CH246 | reverse complement strand
GTGGTTCGCTTCGTACTAGGATTTACTCCGAAAGCGAAGAAACTTACAACAAAGAGTCCCTCCCGACTGTTTACCAAAAACACAGCACTCTGCTAACTCGTAAGAGGATGTATAGGGTGTGACGCCTGCCCGGTGCTCGAAGGTTAATTGATGGGGTTAGCATTAGCGAAGCTCTTGATCGAAGCCCGAGTAAACGGCGGCCGTAACTATAACGGTCCTAAGGTAGCGAAATTCCTTGTCGGTTAAATACCGACCTGCATGAATGGCGTAACGAGATGGGAGCTGTCTCAAAGAGGGATCCAGTGAAATTGTAGTGGAGGTGAAAATTCCTCCTACCCGCGGCAAGACGGAAAGACCCCGTGGACCTTTACTACAGCTTGACACTGCTATTTGGATAAGAATGTGCAGGATAGGTGGGAGGCTTTGAGTAATAGACGCTAGTTTATTATGAGCCATTGTTGAGATACCACTCTTTCTTATTTGGGTAGCTAACCAGCTTGAGTTATCCTCAAGTGGGACAATGTCTGGTGGGTAGTTTGACTGGGGCGGTCGCCTCCCAAATAATAACGGAGGCTTACAAAGGTTGGCTCAGAACGGTTGGAAATCGTTCGTAGAGTATAAAGGTATAAGCCAGCTTAACTGCAAGACATACAAGTCAAGCAGAGACGAAAGTCGGTCTTAGTGATCCGGTGGTTCTGTGTGGAAGGGCCATCGCTCAAAGGATAAAAGGTACCCCGGGGATAACAGGCTGATCTCCCCCAAGAGCTCACATCGACGGGGAGGTTTGGCACCTCGATGTCGGCTCATCGCATCCTGGGGCTGGAGCAGG
>NZ_RYYA01000023.1:0-842 GCF_004378835.1 Campylobacter sp. CH246 | reverse complement strand
AAAATATTCCCAAATTTTCATATTTCAAAGGTTTATCAAAAAATTCTTTAGTAAAGTTGATATATTCTTTAGATTGTCTCATCTGTTTTGCCCTCAATAAAGTAGTAATAATAATTATCATATCTTCCACATGCAATCTCATTGGAAAATATCCTATTGTATCATCAAAAACTATATGACTAAAGTTAATTTTATCTACTGGCCTTTTAAAACCAAATTTATCAGCTAAAACACACATTGTATCAAATGCCTTTGCTGGTTTTATTTCTTCCATGTCAATATAAAAAATATGGGACTTTCTAAAAAAATCTATCAGTAATTTATAACAAAAAAAATTGAATGTTAACAAGTTTTCCAAAATATTAATATCAGGAAAATCATTAATGCCATTTTTTGAATAATACTTTTTAACATTTACTATTTCTTTCACATTAGAATTTAAATTAAAGTCATATATTGCAAACTTATTTGGAGCAATATGATTAATGCGAGATTTTAATCTTTCTATAGGATCTCTTACTAAAAACAAAACTCTCTTTTTTGAGTTAAACAAACCAATAAATTTACTCTTTAGTTTATAATCTACAATACCGTACTCAAAAAAAGTTAAAATATTGAAACCTTTTTTATTTAAAAACGCATACTGATCACAATATGCACCAAAAATATTGTTGCCTCGATGCGAGTACTTAGAAAATAATCTACAATTACAATCTTCTAAAAATTTTACCATAGCCGCATGACCCGAAACCCCTGCGCTTAAAAACACAAATTCATAATTATCAGGTAAAGGCAAATTCATCTCCCAAGCAAGTTCAGCTGGAATATTTTTATAATTAATT
>NZ_RYYA01000022.1:0-917 GCF_004378835.1 Campylobacter sp. CH246 | reverse complement strand
AAAATATTCCCAAATTTTCATATTTCAAAGGTTTATCAAAAAATTCTTTAGTAAAGTTGATATATTCTTTAGATTGTTTATAAAATTCAATCAAATTTGTAGATGTGATTTGAAGATGGATCCCATCATTATCTTTTAATGAAGATAAATTTTCGTAAGATTTCATTAAAGAATAAACATTATCTATATCCTTAGAATGTATATATAAAGTAAATGGCAATATCCCTAAAAAATCCCCATTCATAACTCCTTCAAAAAATTTTTTATCCGTTGGTTTCTTAAAACCAAATTTGTTAGCTAAATCACACATTGTATCGAATGCCTTTGCTGGTTTTATTTCTTCCATGTCAATATAAAAAACTTCGAAATTCCTAATTGAGGATAACAAAGAATTATATAGAAACCATCTATCTGTAAAAAACCAAAAATTTAGATATTCAATCATCGGAGCATTAGCAAATTTTCCAACTATACTGGTACCATATTTTTTACAATTTAAAATTTTATTGAAATCTGAACTTAAATTAAATAATCGAACATCTTTATCTGGATTATTGGTATGATGATTCACAGCTGTTTTAAGC
This sequence comes from Campylobacter sp. CH246, assembly GCF_004378835.1. Taxonomy (NCBI): domain Bacteria; kingdom Pseudomonadati; phylum Campylobacterota; class Epsilonproteobacteria; order Campylobacterales; family Campylobacteraceae; genus Campylobacter; species Campylobacter sp. CH246. Next base: position 333 of record NZ_RYYA01000022.1, on the reverse strand, counting down.
CGCGATATGGGATCTCTTACCAAAAAAAGAATTATCACTTTTTTTAAAAAAAGTGATAAAAATTTTTCCCTATATAATGTATTTAAACCCCATTCTGTATAATATAAAATATTATTTCGGTATCTTTCTTTAAATAAATTATAATTTAAATAATAACTTTTTAAAAAACTTCTATGAAAATCATAATGCATATTTAAACCACATTTTTGAAAAAAAGAAGATAAAGCACCACCTCCAGATAACCCAAATAATGGATACACAAATTCATAATTATCAGGTAAAGGCAAATTCATCTCCCAAGCAAGTTCAGCTGGAATATTTTTATAATTAATT
>NZ_RYYA01000020.1:0-1229 GCF_004378835.1 Campylobacter sp. CH246 | reverse complement strand
TTTGGAGTAAAAGATGAAACAGCAGGTGTTACCACACTTAAGGGTGCTATGGCGGTGATGGATATAGCTGAAACAGCTATAACAAATCTTGATCAAATCAGAGCCGACATTGGTTCGGTGCAAAATCAAGTTACATCAACTATAAACAACATCACTGTTACTCAAGTAAACGTTAAAGCAGCAGAATCGCAAATCCGTGATGTAGACTTTGCAGCCGAGAGTGCAAACTACTCTAAAGCAAATATCTTAGCTCAAAGCGGCTCTTATGCCATGGCACAGGCTAATTCTGTTCAACAAAATGTTTTAAGATTACTACAGTAGTTTAAAAAGCTGTAATATATACAAATCCAAGCCTAGTTTTTAAAACTAGGCTTTTTTTATTTTAAACTCTAGAATTTTTAATTAAACTAAAACTTGGAACACTTCTTGCTTTAATCTTTTCGATGCAATATTTTGAAAGGATTTAAAATGGGTTTTAGGATAAACACCAACATCGGTGCATTAAACGCACATGCAAATTCAGTTGTTAATGCTAGAGAGCTGGATAAGTCTTTAAGCAGACTTAGTTCAGGTCTTAGAATCAACTCCGCAGCAGATGATGCTTCAGGGATGGCTATAGCGGATTCTTTGCGTTCACAAGCAGCTACTTTAGGTCAAGCTATAAACAATGGTAATGATGCTATAGGTATTTTACAAACTGCTGATAAGGCTATGGATGAGCAACTTAAAATCTTAGATACAATCAAAACTAAGGCAACTCAAGCAGCTCAAGATGGACAAAGTCTAAAAACAAGAACCATGCTTCAAGCAGATATCAACCGTTTAATGGAAGAACTTGACAATATCGCAAATACTACTTCATTTAACGGTAAACAACTTTTAAGTGGAAATTTTATCAATCAAGAATTTCAAATCGGTGCTAGTTCAAATCAAACTATAAAAGCTACCATAGGAGCAACCCAGTCTTCTAAGATAGGTTTAACACGCTTTGAAACAGGAGGAAGAATTTCATCTAGTGGCGAAGTGCAATTTACTCTTAAAAACTACAACGGTATAGATGATTTTCAGTTTCAAAAAGTTGTGATTTCAACTTCAGTTGGAACAGGACTTGGAGCCTTAGCTGAAGAGATTAACAAAAGTGCTGATCAAACCGGTGTTAGAGCTACTTTTACAGTAGAAACTAGAGGTATGGCTGCAGTTAGGGCTGGAACTACTTCAGATACTTTTGC